>PKXR01000067.1:0-168 GCA_003133485.1 Candidatus Dormiibacterota bacterium | reverse complement strand
TCAAGAGCTTGTCCATGTCCGCGGGTGAGAGCGGCTCGAGGTGGATCGAAGTGGCGTTGCGGGTCGTCCCCGCCAGTCCGACGGCGGGCGAGTCGGGGCGGACTAGGCTCATCACGAACAGGGGAAACGCCCGGGACCACTCCATTAGGTAGGCGATGAACTCCAGCA
>PKXR01000110.1 GCA_003133485.1 Candidatus Dormiibacterota bacterium | reverse complement strand
TGCCGCCTCAGCGGTTTTCAAGTTCCCTGATGGCCGTGACGGCTGGAGTCATCGGGTGCGGCAGGGTGTCGTCCTGAACTCGACTCGGCGCCCCAGCAGTCCGTCTGGTGCTGTGCCGTGCCGTCGAGGGCTCGCCAGTCCGTGAGCAAAATGTGAGCCAGCGGCTCGCCACCAACCGGAGGTCATCCCTACCGCCGGGCAGCCAGAGAGCGCTTCGGCCGTCGCTGGCTACGCCGGGCCCGACGGCGAGTCCCACACGCGTTACGCCTCCTACCGCAGGCTTGCGGGCAGCCGGCCTGGACATCGCAGCCACCAGGCCAGCCACGGCGATGGCCACAAGCGCCACCTGGCAGGGCCCAGGTGGCCCCGAGCCGGGCGCCTCGGGCTCGGCTCGAGCTCCTAAAGGCGTGCCCACAGTCTCGACCGCCTCGCCGGAGACGGTGGTCGAAGCTGCAACCTTCTCCCTGGCAAGTATTTGAAGCTAAGCGCTGTGCCGGTGACTTCCCAGGGGTGACCAAAAAGTTTCCACTTATATGGTCTTGATTTGGCCTCTCAGCGTCCCTCCCGCCTGGCCTTGATGTAGGCGTCCAGGTCAGTCCTGGCGACCCTGACCGAGCGGCCCAGGCGCACGGGGGGCAGGGTCCCGGTGGCGATCTCTCGCCGGACGTACACCACGCTCACCTTGAGGAGCCGTGCGACTTCGGGAAGGGTGAACAGCTCGGAGGGATCGGCCACTGTGCCGGGGAGCGTACCCGCACCGGAGCCGATCTCGCCCCAGATCATTCCAGATCATCCGCGCAGTTCCCTGTAGCAACCTACGCAATACGGTTGACCACTCCAGGCTAGCAGCGTATGGTGAGGGGGAAAGGTGTCCGGGCGCGGCGGGAACCGCCCCGGACGTGGCCGAACCCTGATTGGAGGGCCGACATGGCCGAGTCTACTGGGGCCGATCAGCGCGAGATCGCCGAGGCCCTGGCGACGGCTGATCTCGCCCCGCGGCGACATCGGGAAAAAACGTTCAACGCGGCCGGCCGGCCGGCTCGGCTGACGGCAGCATCGCTGGCGGTCGGCGAATGATCCGCCGCACCTTCGGCTGTTGCCTGGCCCTGGCGGTCCTGGTGGGCATGGTGGTGGCGGCCCTCGTGGTCTACCCCATCGTCAAGCGCGACCTCCCGGGCTGGAGCTCGGCCATCAAGCGGGAGGCGGGCCAAGTCGAGGCCTCGCTCAAGCCAACGCCTTCGCCGGCGGCCACTGACCAGACGGGCGGGGTGTCCGTCGTCGCCGTCAACCCCTGGGGCAAGGGCTGGCAGCTCACGTACACCGGGGAGACCGTCCGGTGCTACCAGTCGGGCACGAGTTACCGAGCCAACTCGGCGCAGTGCGCGAACGCGACGACTACCAGCTCCGCCGGCGGGGGCGGCACGATGGATCCGTGTTTCTCCAACTCCGCAAGCCCAGGCGAGTACGCCTGCCCCGAGAAGCCCTGGGGCCACGTCGCCTTGGTGGTGGAATCCCAGGGCGGGCACATTCAGGATGGTGGCCCGATGCCGGCCGGAACTCCGTTCGGGTTGGAGCTGGCGTCAGGGGCGCGCTGCCAGATGCTCCAGGACGGCGCAGCACCGGGCAGTGGAGCCGTCCTTCCCGGTGCGACTCCGCCCAGCCTGGCCCCGGCCACTCTTTGGTACGACTGCGGCCCGGCGGGCTACCTCGACGGGGCTCCATACCGGTGGAAGGCAGGCTCTCCCCTATTCGCCAACGTGACGATCGACGGTGGGGAGACCGGCACCCAGGAGCGGGTGGTGCGAGAGTGGAGGTGACTTTGAGCACCTGCGGGTCGGTCCTGTGATCGCGTTCCTGGCGCTGGTGGTGATCGTGGCCATCATGGGACGGCATCGGTCTTAACGGTGGGAGTTCTGTCGGGACAGGAGGCTGGCGTTCCGCAAGTGGGGTAGCCGCGTGGCCAGGGATGGCGAGATTGTCTGGGGCGGTCGGTGGAGCAGTCCCAAAGGAAATCCTTTCGGATCCGGCGATTGACCTTGGCTAGGGCGTCCGATCACGAGGCTGACTCGAGCACAGCCTCATCTCCTTGGCCATAGCGCCTACGATAGGTGACGTGGTAGCTGCAGGCTATTGGAGCTCTCAAAGTGCGGTGACCGAGGTCGGTGCCTCCGGCGAGAGCATCGACGACTTGCCTTCCGATCTGGCGAGTCTGCGCGCGGTTAGCCAACAGCTCGTCGTTCACTACATGGGCAATGCCGACTCTTCAGATAGCGGTTCGGTTGCCGAGCGTATTTCCGAGGCGGATACCCGCTACGCAGAGGATATGTTCGCCCGCATTTTGGAGATGGGCCCACCGACGCTCTCCAGGAAACGTCGGGCGAATGAGCGGCTAGTTGGGTGCTGCAGAGACTTCACAGTGCTGTTCGTCGCCATGGCCCGCCACAAAGGGTTCTCCGCTCGCGCACGGGTCGGATATGCGACCTACTTCGCTCCCGGCTGGTTCATTGACCACGTCATTGCCGAGGTCTGGCACGCCGGAGAAGGACGCTGGCGATTGGTTGAACCGGAAATCCGCGATGACTTCGTGCCGGCCGGCGACGGCGGCACGTTCGACCCGCTCGATGTGCCCACCGACCGATTTGTGACGGGACCGCGAGCTTGGCTGGCGGCCCGCTCCGAGTTGGAGGACCCAGAGCGGTTCGTCGTGTCCCCTGAACTCGCGGAACCCTATACCCGAGGCTGGCTGTCCTTGAGGCATCACCT
>PKXR01000041.1 GCA_003133485.1 Candidatus Dormiibacterota bacterium | reverse complement strand
CCCAGCAGGTCCAGGACCGTCCTGGCCGTCCGGCGCGAGCAGCGGGCTCCTCCGATTCGGCCCTGGGAGCAATCGAGGAGGCCCTCACCCAACGACTGAGCACCAGGGTTAAGGTCTTCGTCGGCCCCAAGGGGCGAGGCCGCATCGTGATTGAGTACTTCTCCGAAGAGGAGCTCAACGGCTTGCTGGACCGGCTGGCGATCTCGATCTAGCCGGGCTGGGGTTTTCCGCCCTCCCTATACTTCCGAGGTGCACTCTGGCCCTCAGATCGTTCCCGATCCTGCGCGAGATCGGGTCGAGATAGGAGGTCGCTCTCACAGGCGGTCACTGGTACGGGACCTAGTCGAGGTCGTCGCACTCGCACTGCTCATCTATTTACTGATCGCTTTCGCGATCCAGCCAGTGCACGTAGAGGGCACCAGCATGTATCCCGGCTTGCAGAACAACAACCTCCTGATCGCCGAGAAGGTGTCGCTGTACTTTGGGGGCCCCACAAGGGGCGACATCGTGATCATCAAGCCGCCGATCCCGTCATCTGACGACTTCATCAAGCGAGTCATCGGCCTGCCAGGGGAATGGGTGCGGATCGCTCCCGACAGCCACCACGCCGGCCACGTGTACATCAGCGACACCAAACCCACATCCGCTACTGGCGGAACGCAACTTAACGAGCCGTACATCAACGGGGACTGGCAGGACGAGGTCGAGTGCTGCACCGCCACAGGCACCTTCTCCCCGCTGTTGCCGACCACGGGAAGGTGGGTGCAGATCCCGACCCGCGACTACTTTGTGATGGGCGATAACCGCAACTTTTCCGAGGATTCCCGCACATTCGGCTGGGAGCCGCAGCACGGCATCGTCGCCATCGCGGTCGCCCGCTTCTGGCCACTAGACAGACTTGGCCTGGTGCCGGGAATGAGGCCGACCGTGAGCGTGGTCTTGGCGGCCGGAACGCTGTTACCGCTTCGACGGCGTCGTCGCCGTCGCCCTACGGATAGATCCAGCGACCGCCTTCCCGCTCCCAAGTAACGAGCTCGCCGTCTGCGAAAAAGAGCTGGATCTCCTGCTCGGCTCGGGGCGGGCTGTCCGATCCGTGGATCACGTTCTGACCGATGTCGATTCCGAAGTCCCCGCGGATGGTCCCCGGCGGGGCGCTAGCGGGATTGGTCGGACCCATCATTGAGCGGACCATGGTCACCGCGTTTGGTCCCTCCCAGACCATCGCCACGACCGGGGAGGAGGTGATGAAATCGATAATCGCGTCGAAGAACGGCCGACCACGATGCTCTCCGTAATGCGTCTCAGCGAGCTCGCGCGTGACGGCGGTGAGCTTGAGGCCCGCTAGGTGCAGGCCGCGGCGTTCGAAGCGTCCCACCAATTCCCCGACGAGTCCCCGCTGGACGCCATCTGGCTTGATCAGCACCAAAGTTCGTTCCACAGTCATTCCCTCCACGCCTCTGCGGCCGCGAAGCAGCCATCTGGAGACGAATTCATTCCTCAACTCCGTTAGAGACAGCCACCAGAGCCGCCGCGGAGTCGGGGCCTGGCCCTACCGCCGCGAGCCGCCAGCCCTTCTCCAAAAACAGTCCCTCGGCGGTCGCCTGAACTTCTTCCGCCGTGACCGATCGCACGGCCGAGATTACCTCAGCTGGTGACATCACCGATCCGATCAGCGCAGCCTGGTGCCCCAGGAACTCAGCCATCGCGCTGGTGCCCTCAAGTTGGAGCCGCAACCGCCCCTCGATCTGAGTTTTGGTCCGCTCCATCTCCTCAGTGGTGAGGCGTTCCCGCACCATGCGGCCGACTTCCAGAAGGGCGCCCCGGATGGCTGTCTCGCCCTGGTGCGGTTGGGTAGCAATGTAGATGCCGAAGGCGCCGGAGTCGCGATGGCGAGCGGCGAAAGAGTGGACGTCGTAGGCCAGTGCCTGCCGCTCCCGGAGCTCTAGGAACAAGCGGCTGCTCATTCCCTCGCCCAGGACCGTGTTGAGCACATCGAGAGACCAGCGCTCTGGATCTAGGTAGGAGGAGCAGCGCACCCCCAGCAGGATGTGGACCTGCTCACCGCGCCGTTTGCGTACCTTGGCGACCGGCTCCGGCCCAAGTTGCGGTGGAACCCCGCCGTCACTTCGGCGCCCACCCTTCGCGACAGCGGCCGGGCCCTGTTCGTCGAAGCAGCGCTCGACCAGCTGCAGGGCCCGGTCGGGGTCAAAACCCCCAGACAGCACCACTACCACCCGGTCCGGAACGTAGTAGGCGCTCCGGTAGGCGCTCAATTCGGCAGCGCCGATCCGCGCCAGCGAGGCCTTGGTGCCGGCGGGGTCGCGGGCGAGGGGGTGGTCGCCCCACAGAAGACCGTCGAAGATCATCTGGACAAGATCGCCAGGCTGGTCGAGGTACATCGACAGCTCCTCGATCACTACATTGCGCTCCCGCTCGGCTTCTTCGGCGGCGATCCGGGGAGCAAACGCCAAGTCGAAGAGGAGTCGGAGCGCCAGTTCCAGATGGGCGCCGGGGACTTTGGCCCAGAAGGTGGTCAGCTCCTTGTCGGTGCTGGCGTTGAGGACTCCGCCGATGCCCTCTATCGACTGAGAGACATCCCGACTGGTGGGAAAGCGCTCGGTACCCTTGAAGACGATGTGCTCCAGGAAGTGCGATACCCCAGCCAGCCGCTTGGTCTCCCAGCGAGACCCGACCCGCACCAGGATCGAGGCGGCCACCGACTCGCGTCCGGCCATCGGTGCCAGGACCAGCTGCGCTCCGTTCGGCAGCTGGACGAGCTCCCAGCTGGAGTCGGTGCCGGGCTGGGAAGACAGGGTGGCGCGGCTAGTTCTCGCCACTTAGTTCCTGGTCTCGGTGCGCTGCTGGACCCGGGCCAGAGCTAGTGCGTAGGTGAGGTCTAGAGTGGCGGCGTTGCCGGCGATGCGGATCTCGTTGACCACATTGGCCTGACGCCAGTCCAAGACGAACGACTGGTACTCGGTCTGAAGGAGCTCCTTGGTCTCAGTGAACGCCACCGCCTGCTCACCGAGCGTTCCGGTCGAGACCTGCTCCCACCCTGTTTGGCCCAACTTCTTCTTCTCCATAGCGAATCCGCTCGCGGCCCCGGAAGCCGACGCGTACGTCACCACTGAACTCGCGATGACGACAGGCCCGACTACCTCCTGAGGGCTCACCTCCCTGTCGAATGTGGCGACGTAGGAAGACTGCCGGCCTTGAGCCTCGAATTGGCGCAGCGCGGAGGCCTCGCCCTGTGCAGCAGTCTTGTTGCTAATGACACCTGTATCCGTGGATCCCTTCTCGACAACAAAGCCAGGGTATGGCAATTGCGACAACTTTAGCGCGAGCTTCTGCGGCGAACTTCGAATCAGCCCTGGGGAGCCACCGCACCCGACCAAAATGAGGGCGAGGCTGGCGCCGAGGATGGGACCGGCCCAGGTCTGGCCGACGCCGCGCGTCAGGGCCCGGCCTCTCCGGACGGCCGAATGGTCACTCGGCGCTCAGCGTCCGTCCCGGTGCTCTCGGTAGACACGCTGGGGTCATCAGCCAGAGCCAGGTGTACCGCCCGCCGCTCGTAGGGCTGCATCGGCTCCAGGGTGACCGGATGGCCGCTTCTGACCACTCCGGCCGCCATCCGCAGTGCCATCTGGGTCACCGTGTGCTCCCGCCGCTGCCGGTACTTGGCCACGTCTACGATCAACCGTGGCGCTCCGGGCGTCAGGCTGCTCTCACCCAGCATCAGGTTGAGGACGGTTTGCAGAGCCCGCAGGGATTCCCCCCTCCACCCTATCAAGATGCCGAGGTCGAACCCCTCCACTTCCAGCAGCAGCGGTACGGCATCGGGTCGCTCTCCCGGCACGGAGGCAGACGAACGAGCGGGGTGCACGTGCACCTCGGCCTCGATCTCCATCAACCGCAGGATCGTCTCCAGATTTCTCTTTCCAAGGAGGCCCTCGGGGGGGATCGGCTGAACCAGAACCCGGGCCGCGGAGCCGGAGATCCGCTCACCGGGAACGGCAGAACCGCCCTCGCTGACCACCTCGACCATCACCCCGTCCCGGTCCAATCCCCCGGCGCGGCAGGCGGCCAGAGCGGCTTCCTCGACCGTTGGGCCCTCGCCCTCAAAGGTTGTCGCGCTAAGTTCCATACCCGCTCAGCGGCGCGGCCGCCCTCGTTCCCTGGCTTTTGGACGACGGGGCGATGGACGTGGACGGGGCGGCGTACGCCGAGGGCCGCCCGGCACTACGGCGCCGTTGCCTGAGCCAGCCACGACCACCGCCGTCGCTAGTTCAGTCTGAGCCCGCCCCATCGGTGAGTTCTTTGGCCGCCAACCGGCCCCGGGGAACCACGGTGGCACCTTGAGACCGCCCCATCCCATCATCGAGAAGACCTGCAGGACCATGACACCGCTCTGGGTGATCCAGTAGAGACCGATCCCCTGGTTGAAGTTCAGGGCGAATACGGCGATCAGCACCGGCATGAGGTACGTCGTCTGCCTCATGACGTTGTACATCTGCTTTTCCTGGTCGGTCATGTCGGGGCGCGCCTGCTGCATCATCATCTTCGACTGCATGAAGGTCAGCGCACCCGCCAAGATCGGCACAAGGATCAAGGTCGGGTGGGTGAGCAGTCCCGCCTTGAGTGCCGACTTGTCGAGGTTGTGGATCCACAAAAAACTGGCGTGTCCGTGCAGTCCTTTGGACAGTTTGTTGATGGAGCCGAATAGCGCATAAATGAACGGCAGTTGGATCAGGAGTGGGAAGCAACCGGACAACTGACTCAGCGGGTTGATCTGATGGCGCTTGTACAGCGCCATCGTCTCCGTCTGGAGACGCGGCTTGTCTTTCTTGTACTTGGCCTGGATCTCTCGCAATTCCGGGCCCATCCGTCGCTGGTCCGCTTGGATCTTCCATTGAGTGCGAATCTGCCAACGAAAGAGGGGGAAGAGCACGCCGCGGATACACAAAGTCAGCACGATTACGGCCAACCCGAAGGCGCCAATGGCGTCGGTCGGGCCGAAGCTGCGGAAGACATGGTCCAGGAATTGCAGAGCCACCGCGATCGGCGTCAGCAAGACGTAGAAGAAGATCGCCAACAGCGGGTTGGTCGGGGCGGGAGCGGCGGGGTTGACGAAAGTCAGGAACTCAGTGCCCATGGACCAACTCCTCGGGCAAAGGCACGGGGTCATAACCTCCGGCGTGGAAGGGATTGCAGCGGACGATCCGGCGGATGCCCATCCACCAACCACGGCGGAATCCGTAGAGTTGAATAGCCTCGTACGTGTAGTGGGAGCAGCTGGGCTCGTAACGGCACGAAGACATGAGGCCAAATATCGGACTGAGAGTCGCCTGGTAGAAGGCGATGAACCAGAGCGAGAGTTTCCTCACTGGCCAGCTCCGGTCAGCTTCAGCGCCCGCGACAGCGAGGCACTCAACGCGCCGGAGCCGGCTGACGCGGCGGCTGGTTGGGGATGCAGCACGACGTCGTAGGCGCCGAGTGTTCCGAGCTTGCCTCGAACCGTTGTCTGAAGGCGTCGGCGCAGGCGGTTGCGCACCACCGCTCCCCCGAGACGTTTGGTCACCACGATCCCGATCCTGGGATGTCCCAAGGAGTTCGCCCTCACCTGGACGCGGAGCACCGCGTCCCCGGCGCCCTTCCGCTCCGCCCTCACAGCCTGAAACTCGGCGGAGTGCCGGAGACGGTACTTCGTTTTCACCGCACGGGCGCGGGTGTCAGGCGCAGGCGTCCCTTCAGGCGGCGGCGCTTGATGACGCGGACCCCCCCGGGGGAGGACATCCGGGCACGGAACCCGTGCGTCTTCCTCCGGTAGCGCTTCTTGGGCTGAAAAGTTCTCTTGATGGTCGAATTCCTTGGCAGACTCGGACCCGGGGCCCAGTTCGGGACGTCCAAATCGACTGTGCAGCACGGGCTGTTGCTCTCCGTAGGCCGGGGCTGAGGATAGCAGACAGCGCCGCAGGGACCCCGATCGAGCCTCGATCTCGCCCCGGCGCGGCTTCCCACCGGGTCGGGTGGCATCGAGGCAGGCAGTCGACCACGAAGGTGCGGCCACTGCCCCGGTGCGCGCACTGATCGCACCGAACCGACTCGCACCCCGCGTCGGGCCAACTGGTGGCGAGGTGGTCGCCGCGGTACCGCTAAGGAACGGCGGGTCGCAGTCGGTACGACAACAGCTAGCCACTCGTCGAGATGTAAGAAGCGCCGGCGGCGAAGCCGGGCGCGCTCTCCGGAGTGCGCCCGACGCGGCCCTAAAAATGCCCGATAAAGATGGGCTTTCCGGAGATGATCACCGGAAAACTCCGGTGCTCGTTACAAGTTGCTGTGCACCCCCGGGATGCGGTCCGCGCAGTTTTGTTGTGCCCGAACATCTGCGCTCCCATACGGGTGGTGCATTGTTGTCGGCGCGGTCGCCGACATTGCTCAGACCCGCGCCGTGTTGGTGTGTACCAACGTGCCTTGAAACGTTGCACGACAGTGTGAGCAGTGCTACCATCCGGGAGCGACCGTAGGGGTGGGTCAGACCCGGTCCGAGCTTCTCTCTTCCACAGGGCGAATCTACCCCTCAGGTGGGTTTTCCACTCCTGTGTAGAAGGTGTGAATTGCGCTTCGTTCGGTGCGCCCCGGCTTCCCGCTGGGGTTCATGGTGAGCCTCTCCTCCGACCAGCTCTGGTCCGCCGCCCAGGAGGAGCTGCGCTTCCAGGTCAGCCGCCCGGGCTACGAAGCCTGGCTCAAGAACGCTCGCCTCCTGACCTTCGACCCGGAGGAGTCCCGCGCGATCATCGGGGTGCCAACTCCCCTCGCCCGCGACTGGGTCAGTGACCGGTACTCGGCGGTGATTCGGGAGACCCTCTCGGCGATTCTCAACCGGGACATCGAGGTGGACTTCGCGGTCCAGACCGCCACCGACGAAGAGGTGGTCGCTCTGCCCCCGGATGACATGGGCCCGGTCGTCCTCACCGACGACCGCTCCGACGGGATCGCCGAGCCGGTCCCAGGACTCAACCAGCGCTACACCTTCAATGCCTTCGTGGATGGCAACAATTCCCGGTTCGCTTACGCGGCCTGTCGGGCGGTCGCCGACTCGCCGAGCCGCGCCTACAACCCCCTCTTCCTGTACGGAGGTGTGGGACTCGGCAAGACCCACCTGATGCACGCGGTGGGCCACGCCGTCTGGCAAAGCCACCGCTTGCGGGTGGCCTACGTGACCTCTGAGAGCTTTATGAACCAGATGATCACCTCAATCCAGGAGAACCGGATGGCCCAGTTCCGGGCGCGCTACCGGACGGTCGACGTGCTCTTGGTCGACGACATCCAGTTCCTGGCGGGCAAGGATAGGACCCAGGAGGAGTTCTTCCACACCTTCAACGCCCTGCAAGAGGTGAACCGCCAGATCGTGATCAGCAGCGACCGCCCACCCCGCGAGATCCCCACTCTGGAGGATCGGCTCCGGACCCGCTTCGAAGGCGGTCTCATGGCGGACATCCAGCCCCCCGACTTCGAGACCCGTCTGGCCATCCTTCGCAGCAAGCTGGGCTCCGCGCAAAACCCACTCAGCGAGGAGGTCCTATCCTTCATCGCCTTCAAGATCCAGAAGAACATCAGGGAGTTGGAAGGGGCCCTGATCCGGGTTCTGGCCCACGCCTCCATCTCCGGAGGTGAGAGTCCGTCGCTCAGCCAAGTCTCCGAGATCCTGCGCGACATCATCCCTTCGGTCGATACCAAGCCACTCTCGGTCGACCTGGTCCAGCAGGTGGTGGCCGAGTACTACGGGATCTCGGTCGACGAGATGCGGAGCAAGCGCCGCGACAAGCACATCGTCTTTCCCCGCCAGATCGCCATGTACCTCATTCGGGAGGAGATCGCCATGAGCCTGCCGGCCATCGGCCAGGTCTTCGGCGGTCGCGACCACACCACGGTGCTTCACTCCTACGAGAAGATCGTCAACGAGAGAAAGGAGGATCCCCGGGTCGCCGACGACGTGGCCCGGCTCCGGGAACTCCTTCTGTCTCGCTAGACCGGCTGAGCACATCTTTTCCAGTGTCCCTGTTACGCGGGACCCAGCAGCTGTGGGCAACCCCCAGCAGCCCCAAATCGCCCCGGTTGTCAGCCGGGCCACGCCGGGATTTCCACAAGCTATCCACCGCCAAAGCGAGTTCAGCTTCGATCGGTTTCCCCAACCTTCACTCCCCTACTATGGCTACGGTTATACAAATTCGTACCAAGAGCTGTGACGGGGTGTTGAAAGGCAAGGTGGAGAGCTCTTGAAGCCAAGGAGACGTATTCAGTGAAGTGCACTATCTCGCCCCAGCAATTGGGTGCTGGCCTCAACTCCGTAAGCCGGGCAGTCTCCAGCCGGGTGACCCTGCCAATCTTGAACAATGTGCTGGTCGCGGCCCGGGACGGGTCCTTGCAGCTGACGGCCACCAATCTCGATCTCACCATCCACCACTCTCTCGCGGCCGAGGTCGAGGAAGAAGGCGCGGTCACCGTGCCGGCCCGCATGCTCTCGGAGTTTGTGAGTGCTCTCCCCGAGCAGCCCCTGCGCTGGCAGTTGGACCAGGCGCACCAAACGGTCAGCCTGCAGAGCGGACGCTTCGACGCCCACATTCGAGGCGTTGACGCGAAGGAGTTTCCGCCCCTACCAGAGGTCTCGGAGGGGGACACGGTCGAGTTGGATCCCCAAACCCTGCTCACCGCCATCGATCAGACGGTGATTGCAGCCAGCGCGGATGACGGCCGGCCGATCTACACAGGCGTGCTGACGGAGATCGCTGGACCGGAGGTGACCATGGTCGCCACCGACGGGCACCGGCTGGCGATCAGGGTGATTCGCGCCACCGACGGCGACCGCCAGGGAGAGCGCTTTGGAGTTATCATCCCGGCCCGGGCGCTGTCGGAGCTCTCCCGACTCCTCAAGCCGGTGGCGGCCAGCCCCGCGTCGGTCAGCCTCACGATCGGAGCGACGCGGGCCCAGGTTAAGTTCCATCTTCCGGGATATGAGCTCACCGCCAGGCTAATCGACGGGGTCTATCCCAGCTACGAGAAGGTCATTCCCACGGCATCCCAAACAGTAGTGCGCGCTTCCACCGAGGAGCTGCGGCGGACCACCAAGGTGATTTCACTCTTCGCGCGCGACGCCGCTAATGTCCTGAAGATTCGTTGCGAATCAGGGCAGATCGTGCTGTCAGCCAACACCAACGAAGTGGGGGACAACGTGGCCGGGGTCGATGCCGCGGTTGACGGTGACAGCCTGGGAATCGCCTTCAACGCCCGCTACGTCGCGGACGTCCTCAACCTCATCGATTCGCCAGAGGTCGAATTGATCTTGAACGGACCTCTTTCGCCGGGTCTGGTGCGGGCCCCTGGGGACGACTCGTACCGCTACGTGATCATGCCCGTAAGGGTGGCCATCTGAGGGCACGGACGGATCAAACCAGGTGTACCTCTCGCAGCTGCGCCTGGTCTGCTTTCGCATCTATCAGCAGGCTTCGCTAGCGCTACTCCCCGGCGTGAACCTGGTCTTGGGCCAGAATGGTCAGGGCAAGACCAGCCTGCTTGAGGCGATCTCCACCCTCGCTTTGACTAGATCCCCTAGGTCAGGATCGCTGGCCGAGTGCGCGTCGTGGGGCGAGGCGAGGATGGGGGTCGCGGCCCATCTGGTGACCCGTCTCGGAGACACCGAACTAGAGTTTCGGGCAGAACGCCAGGAGTCAACCGAGCGCTGGGTTCGGAAGCTCCGCCAAGACGGAGACCTCATCCGCCCGCGCCAGCTCTTGGGGCGGTTTCGGGTGGTGCTGTTCTGGCCGGAGGACCTGCTCTTGGTCAAGGGCGGCCCGGAGCCGAGACGCCGACTGCTCGACGTAGTGCTGAGCCAGCTCTCCTCCCCGTACGCCGAGGCAGCCACCAGATATCGCCGAGCCGTGGAACACCGCACCGCCCTCCTGCGACGGGTTAGAGATGGGCTGGCCACACCGGCCGAGCTCGGGCCCTGGACGGAGGCCCTGATCGAGCACGGTGCGATCGTGATCCAGGCCCGGCGGCGCTATCTGGAGATGGTCCAGCCGGTCGCCGCCGAAGCGATCATCAAGATCGGAGAGTCGGCTGAGCTTCAACTGCGGTACCGGCCTGGACTGGGTCGAGGCGGAAACTGGGACGACACGGCCGAGCCCGCCGACGCTTTCCGGCGGGCCCTGGCCCAGACTTCCGCCGAGGAGATAGCCCGAGCTCAGTGCGTGGTCGGGCCGCACCGAGATGACTTCGAGGTGCTTCTGGGAGGGCGGCCGGCCCGCCAATTTGCCTCCCAGGGTCAGCAGCGGAGCGTGGTGCTGGCGCTAAAGGTGGCGGAGG
>PKXR01000156.1 GCA_003133485.1 Candidatus Dormiibacterota bacterium | reverse complement strand
AGTTGGTGTAGGAACGGGAGCCGGCGAAGTCAGGGCAGACGACGCAGTTGGACTCGGAGCGGCGGCGCGTGCTGTGGGCGTCGGGCTGGAGGGCTCAGAGCTGGTTGGTGTCGGCTCCGCTGCGCTGGGACGCGAGGTCGCGGGGTCGCGAGGTGGCGTGGGATGTGTGGCCATGACAGAAGCTGAGGCGACCGGGGTCCGTTCCGCAGCCTGGAGCTGCCCCAGCGAGGGCAGAAATCCGGCTCCGGTAATGGCGATGGCGCCGGCGGCCCCAGCAGCTGCAGCGGAGCTGCTCAGTCCAGGGCTGACTCGCCCCATTACCGGAGCAAGGTCAGCCAGTAGAGGGACTTGGGAGATGATCGAACCGATCCCGAGCACGCCCCAGAGACGACCCACCGAGACGTTCAGGAAGGCGCGGACCACCACCGGGTCGAGCTGGGTACCCGAGGCCCGCACCAGTTCGGCTCGGGCTGCGGCGACCGACACCGAGCGGCGGTAGGGGCGCACTGCGGTGATGGTCTCGTATACGTCCGCCACCGAGACGATCCTGGCCCCGAGGCTGATCTGGTGCCCGGCGAGCCCGTGGGGATAGCCGTTGCCATCGAACCACTCATGGTGCTGGGCGACGGCCAAGCCCCACTGCTCGAGCCAGTCCAGCACCGGAGCGATCAGCGCGGCGCCGGACTCGGGGTGGGCGCGAAGAACCTGCCACTCAGACTTGGAGGGTTTGGCTGGCTTGTTGAGGATCTTGGACGACACCCGAAGCTTGCCGATGTCGTGCAGCAGCGCCGCCCAGCGGAGCCGACCACGGTCCCGCTCTGACAGGTGGAGTTCAGCGCTGATCATGTCGGTGAAGACGCGCACCCGCTCGGAGTGGCCACGGGTTCGCCGGTCGTGAACGCTGAGCGCCGCGGTCAGCTCCAGGACGGTCTGGGCCGCTTTGAGATCACCGGGTCTCGCAGATTCGCCTGCCTTCTGCAGCCTAGCCACGAGTTCCTCCGGCCGCCCCGCTCGGCGGGCCAGGGCGAATCGCTGTGGAGTGTGGTCGGGGAAGACCATCGACACGTTGAGCAGCGCTGCGAGAGGCAAGAAGCTTCGCATCGCCCGCTCGGAGACCACCAGGGTCAGAATGCCCGCGGCGGTGAGACCAGCCCACCATTCGAGCGCCCTGGTCCCGCCATGTGGTGCTGGGACCAGATGACCGAGGACTTCAGTGACTACTACCGTGGCCGCGATAGGGACTAGGAAGACCGCCAGCCGGATCGCGAGGCTGAGTCCGGGGCGCCTCTTCCACTGCGCTTCGGGCGTGGCACTTGGAGAACCCATCTCGGATCAGCCTGACACTCGACACCATGGCCGCATGTGCTTCTCGCGAAACGATCCCATGACGATCCCGTAGGTCAGCTAGCCGGAGCCGGGGCGCTCTCGCTTGCCAAAAATCGCGCGATTACTTCGCCGTCAAGGTGGCGCGTTCGCAACGCTCACCGGTGGCGCGGCTAATCCAGCGCTAGATGTCCTGATCGGCTCGCTCTGAATGGCGGATGCGAGCTCGCAGAAACCCCATCTGGCATGCCTGCCAAACAGGCGCGGTCGCAGTGACCGCCTGAGACTACGCACCGAACAGCTGGCTCTCCTCGAGACCACGTCAGCCAGCTGAGTGCTGCGTCCATCGGCCGCTCTTCCACGATCCGGTGCTACACCCGGATCCCGTCTTTGTGCGACTCAACCAGTCCCGCGGCCCTGAGCTTGGCCATGTGATGCGAGATGGTCGGCTGGCTGAACTCGTACGGGGCGGCGAAGTCGCAGATCCACGCCGGTGCCGGAGATCGGAGCAGGGTGGCGAGGATGCTGAGGCGAGTGGGGTGGCCCAGCATCCTGCAGAGCTCGGCGGCGTAAAAAGCCAGCGCTGGTTCGAGCGCGACTTCAATGTTGCCGCAGCTCGCTCGGTCGGGCCATCTCGGGGTGGCCAGCTTGTCAGCTGCCTCTGGCGGTGCCGGCCATCAGACTCCTATACCCCTCGGAGGCGGCCAGTTCGGCGTTGATGAGAGAGGAATATCGACCTCGCGGAGCCCACGCCCAGCAAGCACTTACCCAGGACTTGGCGGCGTAGGCAGACGTCGTGGTAACCACGGGCTGTGGGGACGAGTACCCCTAGATCGCCGGTAAGCGTTCCATCGATGGGGAGCTACCTGACCCCAAGGTACGTCCGTGGGCCGAGGTGCGACTCCTCGGAGATGAGATCCAGGTGCGAGCAGAGCGCCTGATGGCCGAGTTGGAAGACCTTCTCAGGAGGGACCAAAGAAGCGGGTAGGGGTCTCTGCGCTGAAGTGCCACAACCGAGGTCCCGCCTGGGCTGGAATCTGGGGCGGGGGAAATCTTAGGGACGTCTCGGCACCTTCTCGCCAGTGGCGGCGACTAGGACTCCGGGAGCTCCACCGGATCGCCAGTTCGGAGCTGAAGGGGACGTGACGATGACTTCACACCGACGTTGCACTGATGCGTCCGGCCTCGCCTAGTCTGGACCGCATGGTCCTCAACACCTCCCGGAAACTCCCCGCTCGCGCGGAGCAGTCGAAGTCTGACCTGCAGACGCATGTCCGTTCTGGACGGGCGTTGGAGAAAGCGGCAGGACAATCCTCTCAGAAGGCCATCCTCGCTGAAGCCGAAACCCTCTCGATCTCGCCGACTCTGCACCTGTCCGAGCACGAGTTGCTGAGGGCCGCTGTAACCGGCTCGCCCACGGCGCTCACCGTGCTGGGCCTGGACGGCAAGGTCCTGCTCTGGAATCCGGCCGCCGAGAGACTCTTTGGCTGGCCCGCCTCCGAAGTGGTCGGGCGCGAGTTCCCGGTCATCGATGACAGCGCGCGCGAGGAGTACGTCCGGTATTTCGGCACCTCCATGCGCGGTCAGGATCTCATGGGGGTGGAGGTCCGGCGCCGCCACCGCGATGGGCACCCCCTGGACGTGGCGCTCTCGACGGTGGCCCTGCACGATTCCAAGGGCAAGGTGGTGGCCGAGCTCGGCGCGTACCACGACATCTCCGCGCTCAAGGCGGCCGAGGCAGAACTGGTGCGGCAGGCCCGGATCGACGATCTCACCGGTCTGGTTAACCGCAACGGCCTGCTGGAGCACCTGCGCAAATTTGAACCCCACGCGCACCGCCACGTCGCGGTCATCGCCATCGACCTGGATCACTTCAAGCAGGTGAACGACGCCTTCGGCCACCCGGCAGGCGACCGGGTTCTGGGAGCCTTTGCCCAGCGCCTGCGCAATTCGGTTCGGCCCGAAGACGTCGTGGCCCGACTGGAAGGCGCGGCTTTCGCGGTCCTCATGGTCGGAATTGATCGCGGAAAGCTGAGCCCGGTGGTGCGCAGACTCCTCAAGGGCCTCACCCAGAGCTACGCCTTGGCGGGCCAGGAAGTCGACATCACGGTCACCGGCGGGGTGGCCATCCACTACCCGAAGGAGAGCCCGACCGAGGTGGTGCGCCGGGCCGGGGTCGCCCTGCACTATGCCAAGCAGGTATCGCGGGGAAGCTTCCAGGTGCTGGACGATGCCCTCGACCGGGCTTTCCAGGATAAGGTCGAGCTATCGACGGGCCTGCGTGGCGCCGCCCAGCGCGGCGAGCTGCGGCTGCATTACCAGCCGATCGTATCCGCAACCTCGGGGAAGACCGTGGGGGTGGAGGCGCTGGTGCGGTGGGAGCACTCGGAGCGAGGGCTGCTCGCCCCGGACAAGTTCATCCCGCTCGCCGAGGAGACGGGCAGCATCTCCACCATCGGACGCTGGGTCCTCAGCGAGGCGTGTGCCACCCTGAGGCAGTGGACCGAGGCGGATCCTTCGACTGCCGAGCTGACCATGTCGGTCAACCTGTCCGTAGCACAGCTCCAGGACCGGGAGCTGGTAGACGACGTGCGCTCGGCGTTGAAGCAGTCCGGACTGAAGCCGGAACGGCTCCACCTGGAAGTCACAGAGAGCGTTTTGATCACCGATCCGGCCTCCGCGGCGCGGGCGCTCGGTCAGCTCCGTGATCTTGGGGTGACCTTGGCGATCGACGACTTCGGAACCGGCAACTCCTCGCTCACCGCGCTTCAGCGATTCCCCTTCCAAGTGCTCAAAATCGACCGTTCGTTCGTCAGCGGGATCGGCGCCCGGGTGGCGGACACCATCATCGTGGGGGCGACCCTGGCACTGGCTCACGGCCTCCGACTGAAGGTGGTGGCGGAGGGGGTGGAGACCCAGGCTCAAGCCGACTTCCTGATCACGGACGGGTGCGAGGAGCTGCAGGGATTCCTCTACGGGAAACCCGCGCCCGCGAACTCGATCCACCCGCTGCTCTCCCGCCAGAACTTTAGCGCCGCGGAGGAGCCGGCTCGCCGCTCCGCCTAGCCCGAGAGTCGTCTAGCGCATCTGCCATAGAGGTTGAGCGCCAGCACTATATCCGGATGAGCGCCACCAATCAGTGATCGCGGTCAGCAAGTGCCGTTCGTGAGCGTGAGGGAGATGGTCGGGGACGCAGCCCCACTGGCGCAGACATATCGGTCTTCGTTGGCGACGAGGGCATTGAGGATCACGGTCGCGAGGGTGTGATCCGTAGACGGGAGAGTTAGTTCAAGGTTTTCGAAGATCGGGTTGGCGGTCGGAGCGGGCAAATTGGTGTAGGCGACGCCATTCACCTGATACGCGGGAGTCGAGCCCGGAAGGCTGTACCCGATGAGACCTGCGCCCAAAGGCTCGGTTTGAAGTCCCTCAGGAGGTGATGACGCGGGTCCAAACCCCGCGGAAGGAGCTGCTGAAGCAACTGCCGGGAAATACGAGCTGGCGTCACCCCAAGTACACCCCACACACGCCCCATCGAATTGGAAGACCATCTCCGGCCCGGTCCCGGGTGAGGCCCCTATCGGAATAAGGTTGAATCCCAAGCTTCCGTCTGCGCCCACCTGGCCGCTCCCAGTCCAGCCGGATGGCCCGACGACCACGGTACCGGCGACCCCATAGGCGGCGATCTGCCCGGAGAACGAATCGGGCACCGCGACACGGATAGCGGCCGGGTAAGTATTTGTGTCTCCCGGGACCCCGAAGGTCGTCGGCAAGGTGCTCACGAGGAGGACAAGCGTGGTGGTGGTCTCGGGGCTGGGGGAGGCGGTGGGGTTGGACGTCCGAGATGGGACCGAGCGCGGAGTGGATGTTGGATGGGGAATGCCGCTGCTAGAGCAACTCGCAAGAAGACCGCTCATAGCCACCACCGCGAAGGTGACGGCAAGTGCGTTGAGAGTCCGGGTCATGTTCTGCCGATGCTAGCTACTGGACCGCCTCAACGAATCGCGACAAGATGAGCTCCTCGGCCCAAATACACCAGCCAATCGACCTGGGTTTCGCCTGGGATCTGCCACCAGCCAACCCGGCAATCGTGACCCGAGACTGAACCTCTGGAGGACCGGCATGAGGGCGGGAAAAAGAGATGGGTCTCACCCAGAGATCAACACCACCTTGCCGGTGACGTCCCCGGACTCGAGCCGCTGAACGGCCTCCTTGGCCCGGGCCAGGGGGTAGGTCTGCGCGATCAGTGGTCGGAGCCCAGTCGACCGGACGGTGCTGAGCAGTGCCGAGAACTCGGCCCAGGTGCCCATCGTCGACCCGAGGATCCGGAGCTGTCGCCAGAAGATCCGGCGGAGGTCGGCAGGCGGATCGGCGCCGGTCGTGGCACCGGCGACCACGACCGCTCCCCCGCGCCGGACCACACGCAGGCTGGTGGCCCAAGTAGCTTCCCCGACGGACTCGATCACCGCGGCCACACCGTCACCGGCGGTCAGCTCTAGCACCTCTCCCACAGCATCCTTTCCAGTAGCCACGGCATGGTGGACTCCCCGCTCAAGGGCGGCTGAGCGCTTGGCAGGGTCGCGGCTGGTGACGATCACTCGCAGGCCGCCGGCCAGCGCCAGCGCCTCGGCGGCGGTCGAGAGTCCGCCCCCGGCCCCCTGGATCAGAACCGTGTCCCCGGGCCGAAGGGCGGCCTTGGTGAAGAGCATCCGGTAAGCGGTCAGATAGGCCGTTGGAAGGCAGGCCGCCTGCTCGAAACTCAGATCAGCAGCCAAGGGGAACAGATTGGCTGCCGGCACTACGCAGAATTCGGCGAAGGTGCCCTCCCAGCTGCCCTCGCTCAGCATCGCGAATTTGCGGCAGGAGGTCTCGTCGGGACCCAGGCACGCTTCGCAGACCCCGCAGGTGATGACGGCGTGGGCGACCACGGCGGTGCCGACCGGAACGCGCTCCGGCGTATCGGGACCGTAGGCGTCGACGGTGCCGGCGACATCGCACCCCAGAGTCCAGGGGAAGGTCGCGGGAGTCCCGATCCCAGCCAGCGTCCAGAGGTCGTGGCGGTTGAGAGAGGCGGCCCGGGTGCGGAGCCGAACCGCGCCCCGCCCGGGAACTGGTTGGTCCCGCTCGCCGACCGCCAGGTTGTCGAGTGGCTGGGGACCGCCGGAGGCGATCGCAAACGCGGCTAGCACTTGGTTGGACCTCCTGTGAGTCGCCTCGTTCTCCGAGGCTGACCTCGACTTTAGTTGCCAGACGCGGAGGGCGTCGGCACCGCCGAATCCGGAGCGCCGAGCACGTAGACCGCGTTGACCTCGACCGCGCCCGTGACCACGGTCGAGGTGCTGGTGCCGATCACCTTCTCGGTACCTACGCGCCAATCATGAAAGGGCCAGCTGTTGGAGTCTGTCGGTCTTTCACTGAGATGCACGGTGGCGCCGCAGGGAATGCCGACCGTTCTGGTGGCCTGGCCGAAGGTGAAGGTAGAGCCGCCCTCGGCGGCCGTGACCGTGCCCCAGGTCGTTCCCAACGAGCTGGTGATCGTCACCGTCAGCGGGCAACTGGTGCCAGCACTGGCCTGTGGGGGCGATCCCCGGACAGGGGTAGAGGTGCAGCCCTGGACCGTCAGCGCGACCGCGACCGCGGCTGCCAGTAACAAACAGCGGATCGCGGTTGCGAGAGCCCCAGATGGCCCTCCCCGCGTCTTCACCGCCGGTAGTTTCATCGTGTCAGGTCTCCCAGCTCGGAGAGGAGGGCGGCAGCCGTCGGCCGTCGTCCCGGATGGGCTGATCTATTCTGGGAGCGCGATGTCCTCCGAAGTTGAGAGCCGACGCGCCGGCAAGCGCGATCGCCGCGGGTACTCTGCGACGCCCTCGGTGAGCCCGATCATCATCCAGGCCCTGCGCCGCAGGGTCGACCGGGTCGCCCGGCGGATGGCCATCGAAATGGCCCGGACTATCCCCCTGGCCGAAGGGTTCGGCGGTGGCTCGGCGTTCGGAAGCGAGGTGCTGGCTGCCTGCCGGGAGGGGGTGGGAACCATGCTTTCCCTCTGGGAAGAGTCAAGGCCTCCCTCACACGCCGAGTTGCTACAGCTGTCGCGGATGGGTGGGCGGCTGGCCAGCACCGGGGTTCCCCTGGACGCCATCCTCCGTGCCTACCGGGTCGCGGCGCTCGTCATCTGGCAGCATGTGATCGACGCTGTCCGGATCCATCCCGAGATCGAGGCTCAGTCGGTCCTGACCGCCGTGGGACCGCTCTTCGACTACCTCGACGCAATCAGCGTCGCGGTCAGCACCAGCTATCTGGAGACCCGGGAGCGGGTGCGCCGGGAGCAGGACCGCCAGTACGACCAGTTCTTTAGTGACGTGCTGGGCGGCACCGCGGATCTGGAGATGGTGGCCAGGGCCGCCCAGGGCGGGACGGTGTTGGAGTTCCCCTATCGCCTAGTGGTGGTGGGAGCTGATGACGCCTCCGCCGAGGCGACCATCGCGACCGCCTGGATGGTGGTGGGAGGGCACGTCGCCCTGTACCAGTCCAGTGTGGTGGCACTGGTCCCCAGCCAGGCGCGGATCGGGACTCTCGAGCGCCTCCTTCAAGTCGCGGTGGGATCTGATCGAGCTCCGTGGCAAATGTCGGTCGGGCCCACGGTGGCAAAGCTCAGCGAGGTTCCGGCAGCGGTACGCGCGGCCCGGGACGCACTGACCGTGGGCCAGATCCTGATGCCCGACCTGCGGGTGTACCACTCTGCCAAGCTTCACCCGTACCTGGGCTGGGTCCACGACATCGAGGGGCTGCGGGACTTCGTCGAGGGTGCGCTTGGGCCGCTGCTGGAACGGGAGCGCACGCGCAGCTTGCCGCTGCGGCGGACCCTGGAGGCCGTGCTGAGCCACGAGGGCCTTAGCGCCGCCGCCAGGTCCCTGGGAGTCCACCGCCACACCCTCCTGTATCGGATGGAGCGGATCGAAGAGCTTGTCGGCAATTGGAATGACGCTGAGGACCGGCTCCGGCTCGAGCTGGCACTTAGGGGCTCGCGGATCCTGGATGGGTTGGCCCCCGTGGAGCTAGCCAAGCCGGCAGCGCGCTTGGCCGCCGAGGGCCGCCGCTAGCTAGCTCGGCTCCTGCTCGAGTGAGCGAATAACTCAGCTCAGAAGCCAGGAAAGGTCGCTTGAACCTGGTCGAGGTCTATCTCCGGCGACACGAGCTGCAGCCGGCAGCGGCGGCGTGCCGGCGGCGACTTGGTCCGACCAGGGCTCGAGCCGGACGCCGTGGGTAACTAGCGCGAACTCTCGCCTGGGGCCGCTGGTCGAGACGTGGACGGTCGTCGCTGGTCCTTGGGGTTTGCCTACGCCAGCGGCGAGGGCGGGCAGCGTGTCGATGAGGAGGGCCACCGACTGCGCGGCTACAAGGGCAGTCGGATCGAAGGGAACGGCGATGTCCCAGGCGTGGATGGCGTGCTCGAAGAGCCGCGGCCGGAGTAGTCCCACCAGGTCCAACTGCATGCCGAACGCTGGGTCATGAAACACGCGCTGCTGCTCATCGTCGAGAGCCTCGAGTCGGCTCACCAGTCGCTCATTGAAGGCAATACTGTCACGGGCCGCGACCTCGGGGGTGTGGGCGTTCCAAGCGTCCCAGATCGGCGGCCAGCCATCCTGACCGGGCGGGGTTTCGCCGGTCACTCCAGCCTCGACCAGCAGGTTGAACATCTCCGCCTGGCTGCCGAGGTGAGAGAGCACCTGGGCGATATCCCTCCAGGACAGAAGGAGTTCACCAGTAAAGCGTCGGCGTCGAGGGTGGCAATACGCTCGACCAATTGGTCATGGGAAAGGCGGAGGCCGGCCACCCAACGCGAAGCGTCAGTCGGCACAGGCACGTCCTCCTGGGAGATGCGAGTGATGTGTCGCCCATCCCGTCTTCGGCGGGCCGGGCCCCTAGTTTGCGGTCGGTGAGGTGACCCCGGCAGCAAAAAGCAGCGGCCGGCTGAGCTCGACCGCGGCGCCCGCCCATTGATCAGATGGCGGTTGGAGTTGAGACTAGAGATTGTCCCCGGGCGAGATGATCTCACCCAGGCCGCCGGCCGGCATCGCCTTGGCGCGATATACGTAGCGCTTGCCGCGAGACCACGAGGCCGCCGCCGCGACCAGGCAGCAGCCGATTGAGAAGTCGAAGGCCGCGTGGAGTCCGGCCCCGAAGGGCGCTTCTATCAGATGCGGGAAGAAGCCTCGCCCCGTGAGCAATGCGACCGTGCTCTTGGGGAGGAGCGCTAGCGTGTGGGAGCCCAGCAGATGAAGCATCGGGTTGTAGCCCAAAAAGGCGGCGAACAATGTCGAGACGGGCGGCAGCGAGGCCGCTTGGGCGGCCGCCGCCCGGGGCACTCCGTGGAGGAGCAGCCCGTGCTCGAGGCTGGTGGAGAGGGTGCCCGACAGCCCCACGATCACCAGCGTGAAGAAGATGCCGATCGAGAGCACTTGGGCGGAGCTCTGGAATGTGGCGTTCATGCCCCCGCCGGCGCCTCGGTGCTCTGGCGGAAGGCTATTCATGACCGCCGCCCGGTTGGGGGAGGCGAAGGCGCCCATCCCCAGTCCATTGAGCAGCAGCAGAGGCGCGAAGAGCCCATACGAGAAGCTGATCGGCAGCAGCTCCAAGAGCAGGAAGCTGGCCGCTGCCGCCAGCATCCCGCCAGTGGCGAAGGGGCGGGCCCCAAAGCGGTCAGAGAGGGCCCCCGACGCTGGGCCGGCCAAAAGGAAGCCCACCGTGAGCGGC
This sequence comes from Candidatus Dormiibacterota bacterium, assembly GCA_003133485.1. The sequence continues at coordinate 7,583 of PKXR01000156.1, read as the reverse complement.
ATCATGTAGATTCCCGCCCAAAGCGGGGTGGCAACGAAGCTGTACCCGTGCAGCGGTAGCCAGATTCCCTGCAGCCAGATGACCATCATGAACATCAGGCCACCTCTTCCCAGCGCCGCTAGAAAGCTGGAGACAGTTCCGAACACGTAGGCGCGGATCCGGAACAGGCTGAGCCGGAACATCGGTGATGTGGCCCTCAGCTCGATGAGGCAGAAGACGGCCAGTAGGATCACTCCGAGGCCCAGCTCCAGCAAGACGGACGGGCTGGTCCAGGCCATGGACTGCCGACCGTAGGGTTCGATCCCGTAGGTGACCCCAATCATCACCAGGATCAGCCCCGCGGCGAAGGTGACGTTGCCCCACCAGTCGATGCTCGTCCGCCGTCGAACGCCCAAGTCTCGCAGCTTGAGGTAGGACCAGATGGTCCCGGCCACCCCCACCGGGACCGAGACCAGGAAGACCAGCCGCCAGTCAATGGCTCCGAGGATTCCCCCGAGCACCAGCCCGATGAAGGCACCACTGATGCCAGCCACGTTGTTGATCCCGAGCGCCAGACCGCGCTGGTGCTCGGGGAAGGCATCAGTCAGGATCGCCGCGGAGTTGGCGATCAGGAACGCACCCCCCACCCCCTGAACCACCCGCATCAAGACCAGCCAGAGGGCACCTGATTGTCCGGTCATCCAGGTGATCGACAGCAGGATGGACCCGATGGTGTAGACGACGAAGCCGAGGTTGTAAATCCGGACCCTGCCAAAGATGTCGCCCAGCCGGCCGAAGCTCACTACCAGGACGCTGGAGACGATCAGGTAGGAGAGGATCATCCACAGCAGGTAAAAGCTGTTGGCCGGCAACAGCGGATTCAGCCGGATGCCCCGAAAGATGTCCGGCATGGCGATGATCATGATGGTGGCGTCGATCGTCACCACCAGCACCCCGAGGGTGGTATTGGAGAGGGCCACCCACTTGTAGCGGGCGCCTGGGGAAGTTCCCCGCGAGCTCTCCGGTCGCCGCGGCCGCCAGCCTCCCCGCGCTCCCGGCATGTTCACTCCGCTACCTCCGGTGCCACTCCAACCACCAGGCGGACCAGAACCGGGGTTCATGCCGGTAGCCCACACAGAGTCGGCAGCTGCCTGTAAAGCGACGCCGCGGAGTCACATCCGATCTAGCTGAGGAACAGCCCCAGTCCTGCGCGGCGTCATCCCCAATATAGTTTCCGCGGCAATCGGCCTTGGCCGGACCCAAGTTGGCAGGCTTGACATGTGACCGGATAGGGTGATTGTACCCTCCGTGTATAAACTGTGGTATACTGTTCTCATGCCAAGGGTAGACCGCAAGAATCCGACCAGGGCCGCATCGTCCGAGTCCCGGTACTCACTAATGGAGTTCTCCCGCGAGTTCCCCGACGACGACGCTTGCCTCAACTACCTCTGGCGGACCCGCTACTCGGAAGATGGGGAGCATGCCGAGTGCGCCAAGTGCCAGACGACCCGATCCTTCCGCCGCTACGCGACGGCGCAGCGTCGCCAGTCTTGGACTTGCATCGCTTGCGGGCATCATCTCCACCCAACCGCGGGAACGATCTTCGCCGGGTCGGCCACGTCGCTTCATCTCTGGTTCTACGCAATGTTCCTGATGACAAGCACCCGCTGCGGTATCTCCGCCAAGCAGCTGGAACGGGAGTTGGGCGTCACCTACAAGTGCGCGTGGCGCATCTTCCATCTCATCCGAAACGAACTCATGGTTCAGACCGATGAGCCGATGACTGGCGCGGTCGAGATGGACGAGACATACGTCGGCGGGAAGCCCCGCCAGTCGGATGTTGCCAAGTGGGGGACCGAGGCGAACTCCACCAAGCGCCGTCAGGCCGCACAGCGGTGGTCTAACGAGACCAAGACGACGGTCTTTGGGATGGTCGAGCGCGGCGGGAGTGTCGCTGCCCACGTCGTGCCTCGCAAGCCCCAGGCCGCGATCATGGGCCATATCTCGGCAGTGGTCGATCCCAAGTCCATCGTCTACACCGACGATGCCCGGATCTACGACCGCCTGCCTCGGGCCGGATGGGAACACCGGACGATCAGTCACTCCGCGAAGGTCTACGTCCAGGGCGACGTTCACACCCAGACCATCGAAGGGTTCTGGTCGCTGGTGAAGCGCGGCATCGGCGGGACTCACCACGCTGTGTCCGCTAAGCATCTTCAGGGCTACCTGAATGAGTACGCCTGGCGCTACAACCACCGTTCGGATGGTCGGGCTCAGTTCGAGTCGCTACTTCTTCGGGCGGCTCGCCGGTAGGGACTTCCCCGTCTTGGCGACCTTCTCCAGCGCCTCGTAGAACTCCTTCCGGGTCGGGACCGGGATCTCGTACCCCTTTGGGGTCGTTTGGGTTCGGCCCGTTGACTTGCCCTTCATGCTCCTCCAAGGTTAGCGCGTGGACGCAGTGACTCTCGACTCGGCTTGGTACAAGTGGGACTGGGCGGTGCGCCACAGTCAGCTCCTCCAAGCTGACATCGTCAGCACCTTGAAGCCCGACGGAGATCCCGACTCCGATTCGGTCCTGAGGATCGGTCAGGAATACGATCCACAACTGCAGGCTTGGGTCGTCAAAGTGACCTTCGTCGGCATCATCCCGCCAAGACTTAGCCTGCTGGCGGGGGACGCCATTCAGAACTTTCGGAGCGCCCTCGACCACTTGGCTTGGTTCTTGGCTCAGCGTTCCCCTAGAGCGTCTCCTCTCACGAAAGACCAGGAGAGAGGGATCTACTTCCCCTTCTGCAACACTGAGGAACACTTCGCCCACAGCATTCCGAGGAAGCTGCCTGGGGTCCCCGAGACAGATCTCGCAATTATCCGACAATATCAGCCGTACATCACTGGGGACGAACTCATAGATCGGCATGCCTTCCGAGTTCTGGCCGACCTGTCCGACCACGACAAGCACCGGACGCTCCAGCCAGTTGGGATACGCCTTAGTTCTGTCGAATGCAAGGCTATCAACAGCCACGACTGTGTGATCCGCCGCATTATTACGTCCAAGAGCACCGAGCTTATTCACGTCAACACAAAACTGGCGACGATCTTCACCCGTAAAACTGGTCCTAATCCCACATTTCAGGTGGAGATACAGCCGGCCGCTGACGTAGCGTTCAACGAGAACATTTGGGTCAAGAACCTCTTGGACAACGTTCAGGAGAACGTTTTCAAACTTCTGCTCGCCTTTGGAGCGCCTCCTGATGAACTTGTCATCAGCGAGCCTGCGGGCGGTCAAAAGACCCCCCTTGAGGCTTCTTGAGCTAGCCGATGGAGGAGTCTTGGAACGTCAAGCTGCGCCGGGCGGACCAGCACATCCAGGAGTTCGAGCGCGAGTTTGCCCTCTTCTGCGCGAAGACCAAAGCGCACGCCGTAGTCTTCGAGATCCAGGCCAACCCTAATCTCGGCCAGATTGTGCTGTGCCGTCTGAGCTTGCTGGGGGACGAGAGCCAATGGCTCTCCGCCATCGCGGGCGAAGTAGTCTTCGCTGTGCGGTCGGCCCTCGACCACATGGCAGTCGCCTTCACCAGTCGGCAGTTTGAATCCAAGGTCGAATTCCCCATCCTCGAAAATCGGTTCGCTAACCGAGAGGACCGCAGGGTGGATCTGTTTGAGGAGCGTACCCAGGGAATCCCGGAGGACGTGAAAGCATTCCTCCTGCGAATGCAACCATTCTCGAAACCGCAGACGATGCCATCTGAGATCCTCGCCCTCCTCAACAAGCTCTGCGACCGTGATAAGCACCGCAAGCTCTTGGTGGGCTGGATGCGAATAAAAGACCCTGTGATTCTCTTTAGCCGGACGGATGGAGCCGAACTGCTCCGGCAGCGAGTATTTGGCATCTACGAGGACGGCGCAGAGATCTTCGCTCGGCAGGTCGACCAGCTCCCCTTCGATCCAAGTGACCCGGAAATGAAGGTGCAGGCAATTGGCCCCGTCAATGTAACCTTGCAAGGCATTCCCAAAGAAGACGGGGTATGGGTCCTGCCCGGCATCCTCACGACCCTCAGGCACACCGTCTGGCGCTACCTGATCAAGCCGATGGAGGCCCGGCTGCGGCACGACACCAAGCTCACCGATTGGGAGGCTGCGCTGCATACAATCATCGACCCCTGACTCAGCGCCCTCGCACGGCGGCGTAGACTCTACCATGATTTATACACGGAGGGTACAATCACCCCGGATAGTCACCTATTCTTGCCCGGTGACCGATGACGACCTGGTATTCAAGGCGCTCGCCGACCCCACGCGGCGCTTCCTGCTCGACTTGCTTTTCGCGCGTGACGGCCGCACGCTCACGGAGCTGGAGTCGGAGCTGGAGATGACGCGTTTCGGCGTAATGAAGCACCTGCGGCTCCTGGAGGCCGCGACCCTCGTGGTCGCTCGGCGTTCGGGCCGCGTGAAGTTGCACTTCTTGAACCCATTGCCGATTCGGCTGGTCCACGACCGGTGGATCGACAAGTACACCGAGCGTCAGGTTTCGGCGCTCGCCGAACTCAAAACTCAGCTGGAGGACACGGCATGACAAACACCGAGACGGCAACGATGACGACTCAGGTGTACCGCGTGTACATAAAGGCCACTCCGCAGGCCATCTGGGATGCGATCACTCAACCGGAATGGAGCGAACGGTACGGATACGGTGGCCGGGCCGAATACGACCTCCGGCCGGGGGGCGTCTACCGGGGACTCACCAGTGCGGCGATGCGGTCGATGGGCGCCCCGGACGTGGGCGTCGACGGCGAAGTCATCGAGGCGGAGCCGCCATGGCGGCTTGTGCAGACCTTCCGGATGGTCATGGACGAGGCGATGGCCGCGCAAGGATTCACCAAACTCACCTATGAGATCAAGGAAGGGAAGGCCGGGATTACCCGGCTCACTGTGATCCATGACCTCGCGGGCGCTCCCCAGCTGGCAGTGCTGATGTCCGGCGGCATGGAAGACCAGGGCGCCGGAGGAGGCTGGAGCTGGGTGCTCAGCGGTCTCAAGACTGTGCTCGAGACTGGAGAATCTCTCGAATTTGTGCCGCTCGCTCAGGAATGAATTGACCACAGGGAGTCCCCGCAAGCGGGGACTCCCTGTGCGCCCGACTCCCGCGATGAGCCACTCTGGTCGACGCGGATTCAGAGACCGCCGGCAGGACCCAAATGCCAGACTAGAGTGGTCCACATGACTCCGCCACTCGGCTCGCGTATCCGTGGTTCCCAGACGGAACAGCGAATAAGTCGACTTGCGCGAGCGTCACTCCGGTCACGCAGGTGCGGAACTACCCGCAAGCCGTGCTCGATTTCATGATGCGGCCCCCAGCGTGAGCGCTGTAGAAGGGCTGCGTGGTGCGTTCCAGATGAGCCGGCGTGGAAAGGTGGTGGGAGAGGGTGCCGCTGGACTCATGGACGAGATACCGGGTGCGCGGTGCGCCCCCGGAACATGTTTCCAAGCAGCATCGGTGAGCAAGCACTTGGTGGCGCTTTCCATGACCATGCTGAGCGAGCAGGGAGTGTTAGGGCTGGAGGATCCAGTGGCACAGTGGTGGCCGCAGACTCCCTCCGCCTGGGATTCGATGACTGTCGCCTACCTCCTCTGCCACAGCTCCGGCTTGGGGCACTGGGGTCACATCACCGGGATGGACATCCTCCGTCCTCCCCCGCCAGAACCGATTCTCGATCAAGCCGCCAGGCTGCCTCTCCGGCACCGGCCCGGGTCCGCCTGGGAGTACAGCGGCGTCGGCCACCTCCTCGCAGCGGCGATCATCGAGGCGGCCAGCCCTATAGCCAATTCGTCACCGACAGCATCCTGGGCCGAGTGGGAATGACCTCCACAACTTCGGGCATTCTGCGGGTGGGGGAGGGAGTGGCTTCAGGCTTCCGCGACGGGGAGCCGACCTCACCCGTGGCGGAGCTGACGGCCCTTGCCGGCACGGGCGACCTGTGGACCACGGTGGGGGATCTGGTCCGCTACGCCCAAGCGGCCCGCTCCGGCGAGCTGGTGTCCGAACAGGGCTGGCTGACCATGAGCCAACCGCATATGGTCCTTGGCGCGAGGGGCTCCGGCCAAGATCCAATTGAGGCGTCAGCCTACGGGTATGGAACCTACATCGGAAGTATCTCGAGCCAGCCGGCCTGGTTTCATAGCGGAGACAACCCCGGCTTCCGGTCGTTTCTGGCCTGGATGCCAGATGCCGATGTCACACTTGCCGTTCTCGGCAACGACGAATCGCTGGACTTCGATGGGTTGGTGCCCAGCATCCTCCGAGCGGTCGGAGAAAAATCCTAACCTGGGCAACGTCAGCACCGGCTGGCACGGCAAACCACGGATGATCGGTCAGCGCAAATTCCGCCCCTAGCGTCCCTTTACCGATCATTGTCGCGTGCACGACTGATTCGGACGAGACTGTTCTCTAACGCACCAGCAAAGGATCCTCATGCACGACATCAGCTACCCGACTCCGGCCGGACCGGTTAGTGGCTATCTGGCAGTTCCATCCGGTGAGGGTCCTTGGCCTGGGGTAGTCGTGATCATGGATGCCCTCGGCATGAGCTCTGACTTGCGTCGACAATGCAATCGACTGGCGAGGGCCGGGTACTTGGCTCTGGCACCAGACCTGTACTCATGGGGGTCCATGGTCACCTGTATCCGGGCGACATTCGTCGCCCTCCGCCGCGGGAGCGGAAGGGCCTTCCAGGACATCGCTTCAGCGAGGGACTGGCTGGCGAGCCGCACCGACTGCACCGCGCAAGTGGGAGTGATCGGGTTCTGCATGGGAGGAGGTTTTGCGCTGTTGGTCGCTCCGCGAGGTGGGTTTGCCGCTTCTAGTGTCAACTATGGTCAAGTGCCCAACGACCCAGACCCACTGCTGCAGGGAAGCTGTCCTGTGGTTGCCAGTTACGGTGGACGGGATCGCACTCTCAAGGGACACGCTCAGCGTCTGGAGGAAGCGCTTCAGCGCTTGGAGGTCGAGCACGACGTCCGGGAATACCCCAGCGTCGGACATGGGTTCATGAACAATCACAGCGGGCCCGTAGGGACGATGATGCGCGTCTTCGGCATTCGCTATGACGGGGATTCGGCGGAGGATTCGTGGCGCCGAATACTCACGTTCTTCGGCCAACACCTGAAGTCCGGGGCCCAGGGTCTGTCAAGCGCCGAGTCGGTGGCGCACTCCGGCGAGTGACCTCGTCGGGTGATGGAGTGGCCTTCACCAGCTGTCAGCGCGGGGGCATCACGCGTTCTGTGGTCAGATACTTTCCGGTATCACGACTCAGGTTCTAGCAACTCCGTAGGCCTGGTCACGGCGACGGTTGGGGCATGAAGGGTCTTGCGCAAGGGCACCTCCTTGAGCAGCCAGGTGATTGCGAAGGCCAGAATCGCGAACGGAACCGCCCACAGAAAGACCGGATGCAAGGAGGCATTGACCGCCTGGATGTAGCCGGAGTGCACCGCAGGAGGCAGCTTGGCCAGTGCCGCAGGGCTGGCTCCGGCCGCACCGCTGAAACCGGCTGGCAGCCGGGTACCAGCGAGGTAGCGAGCGAGGTTGCCGGTGAGCACGTTGGCGAAGA
>PKXR01000007.1 GCA_003133485.1 Candidatus Dormiibacterota bacterium | reverse complement strand
GGCGGCTCGGGCAGCTCTCTCGTGACTATCACGCCCACCACCCCGGTCGCAGGTAACGCCAACGAGCTGCAGGTGTCGATCACGGCTCCCGCTCCGGTGTACTTCTTGGAGTTGCTTGGATTTGGCACGCATGAAGTGACCGCGACTGCGCTCGCCGAATATCTGCCTCCAATTCAATTGGGGGCCCCGGCCGGCAATCAACTGGGTAACAATGGATACTATTTCCTTCGCTCCGAGGGCTGGGGTAATCCACGATCGGAAGGAGACCCCTTCACTCCCACCCCGGACGAGTCCGCCAATACCTGCGGGCCCACCAAAGCCGGCACGTGCAATGCCACCGCCGCCCCGGACGTTCATCAAATCAGTTGCATCGACGGTGACGACCTCTGCGACGGGGATGCCAACGGCTCAACCCACACGGATTGCGGAACCGCAAACAACATGTGCCTCAACGACACTGGCGGTCAAAACTATCTCATTTTCGTCCCTGCAGGTACGACTGCCAGCGTTAATGTTTACAATCCCAGCTTCGACCCGGGGGATGATACCGACTGCGGTTCGCAGACTACTAGCTGCTTGGGCACGTTGCACGAAGATGATGGTAGCTTCCCGGGTCTGACCGACATCTCCGACAGCAACGCCCCCGCCACTGTCTTTGACAGCATGGGATACACCCTGTTCGCAGTGCCTGACCTCAACAATCGCTCAGATGACCTGCCCTTGGAGCAGGACATTTTCTGTCCACTTAACGCCTGGGATCTCGATACAGGGACAAAAAGTGAGTACTCATACTACGAAGAGGGCACTAGCGGGGCTGCGTGCAATCCTGTGGATTCATCGCATGGCGCGACCTATCAAACCGCGAACGCAGTGCCGACCGTGTACAACGCACCTCCAGCAGGTAAAGCGGCGGACGGCAATACCTACACCCCAATTTCGTCGGCCAGCAATCCTGGCTGGATTCCTTTGACTTCCTATTTGCCCACCCTCACGAATGCGACGCTATGGAATCAGACTTACAGCGCGCTCTCGGCCCAGTCAGGAACCTACACGACGAAGGTTGGTTCTTCCTACTACCTTTATGGCGGCTCGAGTGGGCAGTATTTCCGGCTTCGGGTTGATACCTTGGCGTGGAACGGCACCGCCATCAATACTTCTGACAGCACGAATAGCCCGGGGGGAGTCGATAGTGGCGCACTGCCGGATAACTACCCCCTCGGCCACAACGCCTACGCCCTGCAGGTAACGACCCCGGCTGGCGCATCTGGCAATAATTGCGTCACGGGAACCGCCTGCACAGTCTCGGCGATGGCCGATATGACCTTCTATACCCCAGTAGATGGCGCTACAGCCAGCAACTTCGATGTGCCCTTGTTCAGTCTGCCAGGAGAGTACGCGGGCAAGACAATTACCGTTTCCGCGTTCGACCCCGGCGATGTGGGAGGAGGAGCTGCTTACATCGGCATTCTGCAGCCTTCCTATACCAATGGTGCGACGTTCTATCGGGTCGAGTACGCGACGCTGGCCACGGGTACTGGTGGTCAGCCGGCTGTCGCTGATGTCGGCACCACCCTGGCGTCAGGAACCTCTGCCGCAATAACTCCCAACGATGGTACTAATCCCGACGGTTACCCATATTCGGCCGACTCCGCAGTCGTGCAGACCGCCCAGGCTTCCGGTGGAACCGCAATCTACAACGGGAATTGGGTGCAGTTCACAATTCAAGTCCCCGCAACCTACAATCCAGGTTCAGGCACGGGCTCGTATTGGAACCTGTACTACCAGGTCGACGCAACCGCATATGCGGGGGACACGCTAGCCGTCGAGGTGCAGTACCTCGGCAGCCCGATTCACCTCCTACCCACCCCGTGAACCCCTAGCGAGGCAGTCTCAACACCGACGCTATCTGGTACCCGGTCAGGACGCAGTTTTCCGCGAGGGCTCAACGCCCTGACCGGTGGCTGATTGTAGTGGTCATCGTGTATCGGTCAGCTGCCCCCGCCGAACCGTTTCTTCGCGTCGGCGGAGCCAGAGAAGATAGCCACGCTCCGACCCATGGCGCGTTGCGCGGCATCCGGTGTGGTAAGCAGGAGGCCATGAAGGTCAGAGTCCTCATATCCAGTCCGGGATCGGTGCAGAGATGGACGATATCGCGCGCAGCCACCCGTGGCTGCGGACCGACCTAGGCCCTAACGCACTCGAGTTCGAGGCGATTAATATGCAACTCTCGTACCGGGGAATGCGGACGCAAGAGCGGCTCGGGCTCCCCCGCCGGCTCTGGCTTGGGAGCGACGCTAACCACGCTGGCCAACATCGGGGGCTGCTGATGCCCGGCCATCCAGTTACGCGATGGCTGGTGCCCCGCGCTCTCCGGCTACCCAGCCTCAAATTCTCGCGGCTGGGGTCGAGGAGAGCATCCGAGCATCAGGCCACGATCCATCAGCTTGAGAGATATCGGAGTTGGATCAGTCGGTGGGCCACGGGTGCCCAGCTGCTCCGCTATCAGGTCGGGAGCTGCTGCGATATCTCAACGGAGAGAACCTGGAATGCCTGAGCTGCCAGAGGTTGAGGCGCTGGTGCGCTTTCTCAACGTGCGGACCAAGGGTCGAAGGCTCGTGCGCCTTGAGCTGGCCTCTTTTTCGGCCCTCAAGACCGTAGACCCCCCTCTCACGGAGCTCCTGGGGCAAGGGGTCCAGGGTTGGCAGCGGCGAGGCAAATATCTCTGCCTAAGACTCGATGGACAGTGGCTGGTGATGCACCTGGCCAGGGCCGGTTGGGTGAGGTGGTTCGACCGACTACCTGACACCGAGCCCATTCCCGGGAGGGGCCCGGTGGCGCTCCGCGTCGGCCTCTCGCCCCAGGAGGGCGAGAGTGGTTCGCCGGGCTTCGACCTCACTGAGGCGGGCACCGAGAAGCGACTGTCGGTGTGGGTCGTCGACGACCCCAACCAGATCGAGGCCGTGGCCACCCTAGGTGTCGACCCGCTAGACCCCGCATTCGACAGCGCAACCCTCGCTAGGCTGCTGAGGAGCGCTTCAGGGACTATCAAGTCGGCACTCACCAACCAGGCCGTGCTGGCCGGGCTTGGAAACGCCTACTCCGACGAGGTTCTTCATAGTGCGAAGCTCTCGCCGTTCAAACCGGCTAGGGGCCTGACGGAGGTCGAGGTGGCTGCGCTCCACACGGCGCTGGTAGGGGTACTCGGCGAAGCGGTAGGGGAGCGCTCCGGACTCGGGGCGGGGCAGCTTAAGAGTGAAAAGCGCTCCGCGATGAAAGTTCACGGACGTACCGGCTCAACCTGTCCAACCTGCGGCGACACAATTCGTGAAGTCGCGTTCGCCACCCGGTCACTGCAGTACTGCCCCACCTGCCAAACCGGAGGCCGGCGTCTCGCGGATCGCCGCCTCTCTCGACTGTTGAAGTAGCCGCCGGGACCAGGTTCTTAGCTGAGGGCTTCCTCCAAGCTCAACTGAAGCAGGAGGATGTCAACCCATCGTCCTTGCTTGAAGCCGACCTGGCGCAGCCGCCCAACCTCCACGAAGCCAGCTCCTAAGTGCAGCGCAGGCGAGGCGGGCTCGCCGGAGTCAGCGATCACCGCGATCACCTGCTTTGCGCCCCAGGCCCGAGCCGCCGCGATGAGCTCCGACATCAGCCGCCGCCCGAGACCCCGACCCGTGCAGTGGGGATTGATGTAGATCGAGTCCTCGACGGTGAAGCGGTAGCCGGGGCGGGGACGCCAAGGGGTCGCCAGCGCGTACCCCACTAGGTCTTGGCCATTGATCGCGACCAGGAAGGGCAAGCCCAGCTGGTTCAGATCCTTCAGCTTGGCCTTCCAATCCTCTGAGCTCGGGGCCACGAGCTCGAAGTTGGCTAGGGACTCGCGAACGTAGCCGCCGTATAGCTCGGCGACCGCCTGGCAGTCGGCGGGAGTGGCCGGACGGATAGACACCCCTTCATGGGCGTGATTCATCTCCAAGTTATACCGGGCCGCCCGATCATCGAGGGCGCGAGCAGACTCGCGGAAGTACCTCAGCGGTCTGTTTCTGATCAGCTCAGCCCAGTCCACACGGTCCGAGACCCGTGGAGGCGGACACGTTCTTAGCGCTTCGGAGGCTCAGAGAACCGGAGCTTCCTCATCTGCGGTCGGATCAACGGGCGCCGGTCCCAGCCAGAGCTGGCGCTCAAATTCGATCTTGAGCACGATGGTAGTGCGGGTGGCCCGCACGCCGGGCAGCTCTTTGATCCAGTCAACGAGCCCGAGCAACGCCTCGGTGTCCGCGGACCGCACCTTGAGGAAGAAGGAGAGGTCTCCCGCGATGCTGTGGCACTCGTCGACCTCCGGCCGCAGTCGCAAGCGAGCGGCCAGGGTGCCCCCCGTGACATCCGCCTCCACCCCCACGAAGGCGGTCACCGGCCGGCCCACCGCTCGCGGATCCAGCTCGAGGGTCCAGCCGCGGATCACGCCATCACGCTGGAGCCGACGGATGCGCTCGTGCACGGAAGAGGGCGAGAGTCCGGCGGCACGACCGACTCGAGCCAAAGTGGTGCGGGCATCGGCCTGCAGAGATCGCAGGATCGCCGAATCGGATTCGTCCAAGTAAGGGTCCGAGGTTGTGTCTTCGAATT
>PKXR01000199.1 GCA_003133485.1 Candidatus Dormiibacterota bacterium | reverse complement strand
AGGTGATGGTGAGGTCGACCGAGTCTCCCACCCGCGCCCCGAGGAGCTGGTCCGCCATGCCGGGTAGGAGGTCGCCCCGTTCCAGATCGAGGGTCTGGAGTTGAGCCGGAGTGCCCATCACCTCGTCGTTGTGGCGCATGGTCAGCTCCGCGGTTAGCACGTCGGTCAGACGGGCCTCTCGCGCGCTGGCATCCTCCAGCTGGGCATAGCGCTGCCGCAGCGCCTCCAGGGTGCCGTCAACGTCCGCCTCGGAGACCTCCGGAGCCGTCACCGGCACCTTAATCTTCCGAAAGTCCCCGAGCTCGACCGCGGGTCGGAACACCACGGTCGCCGTAAACCGGAACGGCTCGCCCCGCTCCAGCACTACCTCGCTCACGTCAGGGTTGGAGACCGGCTCCAGTTCGACCTGCGCGACCGCCCTAGCCCAGACCTCGGGAAGAAGATCCTCGATCGCGTGCTGGCGGAGCGCTTCCCATCCCACCGCGCGCTCGACCACCGCGGCGGGAGCCTTGCCGGGCCTGAAGCCAGGCAGACGGTACTGCCGACCGAGATGGCTGAGTGCCAGGACCAGAGCTCTGTCCACATCGGAGGCGGGGGCCTCGACGGTCAGCTTGGCCTGGGATCCAGCCAGGCGTTCGACGCCCACCTCCAGCTCCGCGTCGTGAGTTTTACTTGGGCTCATCCTGCTCTGGGTAAGCGTAGTGGTGCGCGGACCGAGGATCGAACTCGGACGGGTTACCCCACGGGGTTCTAAGCCCCGCGCGTCTACCATTTCGCCATCCGCGCCAGCCGGTTGCGGGGCAGCCGCAGCGCGGCGCCGAGTATAGCCAATCGGTGGCCACAGGAACGTGCCGGAGCCGGCCGACCGTCGCCGCCGATCATTCCCGACATCCGCCCAGATGACTCGGCGATCGGGGCCGAAACGGACGCCTCCTCCCGGCGTTGTGATGGATGAGGGTAGGCGCCCGCCTTCGACCGGCACCGGCCTGCCCCGTTAGGGAGGAAATGTCGTGAGCATGGAAGTGCAGGCACCGCCAGAGTACCAACCGAACCCACTCCCGCCAATGCACGCGGAGTCGCAGCCAGCCGTCTCTCCGGAGAAGAGTGGACACCAGCGCCCACCAGGAAAGCCAAGCCCTTGGCGAGGCTACCGGATGGGTGAGCTCATCCTGCTGAGCGTGGCGATCGTGGACGCGTTCTTGGCACTCGACTTCGTGTTCCGCGCCACGGCGGTCAGTCAGGACGGCTTTGTTTCCGTCGTGGGCCGCGTCGGCGGCGCCCTCGCCAGCCCGTTTGGGGGCATCTTCCGACCCGGCGTGCCGCAGGTCGGGCACACCACCTTCTGGGCGGCTCTGCTGGCACTCGCGATCTACACCGTGGCCGCTCTGGTATTGCTTCGGCTCATCCACCTTCTGACCAGCCCACTCCGACGCCGCGCTGGCAATGCCTGAGGCGGGGCCACGGCTGAGCCCTCACCGCGAAGGAACCTCGACACCGGACTCCAGCAGCGATAGCATGACCATCAGGGTTGCTGGTATCAGCAGCAACGTTTCCCCGGGGCCAGATGACCCCTCCATGGAGGGCGGCATGGTGGAATTGGTGGGATCGCCATCGAGTCTGGGGCTGGATGCCCGGCAGACGGTGGCCAAGATTGAGCAGAAGGCGCTCCAGCTGTCGGCGTTGCTGCGGGAACTGGACAACCATCCCGTGACCTTTGAGCCCGGGCTCCGCGACGAACTGGACGCTGTCCTCGATCAGTTGGGGTGCCGGATTGCCGCGACCAGGGCGCTGGAACAGCGACAGGAGAGCCTGCTGGCAGACTGACCGGCGCGGCCGAGGCACTAGAATCCAAGGCGCGTCTGCGCCCATAGCTCAGCCCGGATAGAGCACCAGACTACGGATCTGGGAGCGGGGGTTCAAATCCCTCTGGGCGCGCCACTCTCACTTCACTCCCACTTCATGGGATTCCGTTGAAGTCAACGTGTAAGGCGCTGCAACTGTGCTGATGATCAGAGCCGTAAGGCGCTACTGAGCAGAGCGATCCCCTGCCAAGGCGCTGGAGGCTCAGACGATGCCCAAGCTAGCCCTGGTGAAACCCGACGTCCCCTCCCCGCTCCAGGCTCTGGCCGACGCCTTCCTGGCCGACTGCCGGGCGCGGGGACTGTCGATCCGAACCGTCGAGTGGTACCGGGACACCCTACGGCGAGAATTCGTGCCCTGGTGCGCCCGCGAGAACATCACCGACCCGGCCCAGCTCACCCCGGCCCTGGTGGGCAACTACACGGCCCTCCTATTAGATGTAGACGGCTCGCGCGGGCCGCTCAGCCGGTCCACCGTCCGGGGCTATGTGCGGGCGGTGCGGGTGTTCCTCGGCTGGACCGAGAAGGAGGGCGGCGCGACGGTTGGAGCAAGCCCCAAGCTGCCCAAGGCCGAGAAGGTGCTCCTCGACGTCCTCACCCGAGACGAGATCCAAGGAATGGAGAACGCCGCCAAGACCGAGAGAGACAAGCTGATCGTCCGCGTCCTAGCCGATTGCGGGGTCCGTTTGGGTGAGCTGCTGGGGCTCAGGGTCGAGGATCTCCAGGAGCCCAAGCGGGGGGAGTTCGCGCTCAAGGTCCACGGCAAGGGCGACCGTGACCGCCTGGTGCCCGTGGCTCCCAACCTCGTCAGACGGCTCAAGCGCTACCTGGTTGGCCGACATGCTGAGGGCCGGGACGCGGTGTTCGTCGCGCTGCGCAAGGGTGCAGACGGTCAGTACGCCCCTCTGACCAAGAACGGCGCCGAGCAGGCTGTCCGGCTGTTGGCCCAGGAGGCAGGGATCACCCGGAGGGCCAACCCCCACTTGTTCCGACACTCATTTGCGACCGAGTGGCTCCGTCGCGGCGGCAACATCATCAGCTTGCAGCAGGTGTTGGGCCACGCCGACTTCTCGATGATTCAGGGGGTCTGTGCCCACCTAGACACCTCAGACGACTACGCCGCTTCGATGAAGGTCTTGCTGGGAAAGGATTAGGCGGTGCAGCTCACCCTGCTCGACTCACCCCGGCCGAAGTCACCCGTCGGCAGGGACTACCGCCGGGACCTCCACGATTCGACGGTGCTGGGCACCTACCCCGACGAGCCTTCGGCCCTCGCCGCGATCCGACAACTCGGGGGCAGCGTCGCCCGTGACCGGCTGGTGCTCACCTACGCGACGAGCGGCATCGTGGCGGAGGGCCGCCTACTCTCCACGTGGGCTGGACTCGATAGGCGCCCAGACGGCGGAGTCCCGCGGGTGCGCAGACATAAGGAGGGCGACCGACTGCTCTGCGGATGGTGTGGGGGAACCGTGGCTCGAATGTTCCCCGACCGCATAGCTCCGGTCGAGGCGCTGATGTGGGCCAGCCCGAGCAAGCGCCGGCATGGTCTGCCAACTCTGCACGTACGCAGCAGTCCCCACCGGAACCGCTACCGGCAGACGCTCGCAGGATACTTCTCGGCAGCGGAGATGGAGGTCCGACCGGGCAGGAGCGCGCCCGTGGTGGCGGTGGAATGCCCTCTGTGCGCACCGAAGGCAGGACAGCCAGCCGTCAGTCTCCTGGTACCCCGGCTTGATTTCAGACTGCCAGTGGATTAGCATCGTCTTGTACCTAGCCGCCGCTAGCCGGAGAACGCCTCCGCAGAGAGCAACGGCTAGAGCTTAGATCGGCCGTTACGCGGCACTCGCCGACCGTCGCCATGGTGGCGCCGGAGGCTGAGGTTCTGTGCCATGAACGGTCTGGGAGCCCTTCGATGAGGGCCGTTATCGATTCTGCTGGATTGCGCAGGGCCATGGCCCTGCGAGGGCAAACCGGGGCTGAACTCGCGCGCGAGTCGGGCCTAACCGAGGCCACGATCAGTCACATTCTTAGTGGACGTTTCGCGTCCCCCACGACCATCCGCAAGGTGGCCAGAGCCTTGACTCTGTGCCCCACGTTGCCCGGTGCCGAGGGCGTCATCGGCAGCCAGGAAGAGAGAGACGCCGCGGCTTCCCCAAGCCCGGCGTCTGTGGCGGAGGTGAGCTTTGCCTCAGCCACCGCGATCTAGTTATACCGCACCATCTGACCCCGACACAGCTGGGGCCTGGGAATCCGCTCGGACGGCTGCCCAGTTCGCGTCCCTGATCGCCGTCAACTGTGCGGCTGACGGCCACGCGGATGAGGATTGCGGAATCCGCCGAGGCGCTGACCGGGTGCTTCCCCGGACTAGCGGCGGTTTCCCATCACTTCGCGGGAACCTGAAATTGACCGGCTTGTCACCCGACCGTCCCCTCGGAGGTCACCGAGAGTGACAATATGTGACGGGGATAGGTTGGTGAAAGGGAGTCTGGGTGTGCCTACGTCTGAGAACGGGAACGGCAAGGTCGACACGGTGGAGATCGCCGTCACGTACACCGAGGCGCCCGGGCGGGGCTGGGTGGCTGACGCCCCCGAGATCAGGTCGGTCGCCTCGGGAGAGACCCAGGACAAGGCGCTTGACGCGCTCAAGGAGTTGGTCCACGCCTATCCCGAGCTCCTCGACGAGATCAGAGGCACACACGCCGTCAGGCGCTTCGAGGAAGTGGCTGTCTGAGCGGTCGCTCGGGCTCTTTGCCCGACCTCAAGTACCGGGAGCTGCTCAATCTGCTCCTGTACTTCGGAAGCGAACTCAAGGGAGAGGGCTCGCCCGCCCTGAGGGTGCGGAACCGCGAAGGCAAGTGGGTGTCCGTTCACTGCCACAAGACGGAGGGCCTGTGGCGCGAGAAGTTGGTGCCCACTCTGAGGAACCTCGGGGTCTCGCGCGACGATTTCGGGGAGTGGTGGAACTCGGGACGGAAGCCGGGCTAGTACCGGCTGAAGGCAGCCCCGTCCCTAGAGAAGCACGAAACCGAGCAGAACCGCCATCGCCAGAAATAGGCCCAGGAAGAGGCAGGGAATCCCACAACACAGGGTCGTGCCGACGGCCCTCCCGACCCTCCGATTGCGCTGCCCCCGCAGCTTGCCCTCGAAGTACTTCTCGCTCGCGCTCTTCTGCGGCACCCTCGCGACAGTCTATGCCCAGCTCACCTGGGCTCAGACGCTCCGTTGGCAGAGTGCCGCTGAGACCAGGTGCCGTACAGTCGGCGATCGCTCCCAGGAGGGCTGCGGCGCCTGTGGGGAAGATGCCCGGCGAGGTCAGAAGCGAGTTCATGGGATCGACCGTCTCACGGAACGAGGAATCTTGCTGAGCCGGCGTCAACACGAGGCGGTGGACAACGCGCGTGCTGATCGGGCGGTAGCACGCGACTGGCCCCGCCCCCTCGCTCCGCCATGCGGCCGCATTCCGCGCTAAATCGCTAGCTCGCTGGCTTGCTAGAGCAATCCTTGGCTGCGAACAGCTCCGCGCCCGCTGAGGAGACGGTGGCGTAACACACCGACCAGTCGGACGGGTCAAGGATCCCAAGTAAGTCGCCCCCACTCTCTTGGTACCCGAAGCCTGCTGCGCTGAGCGCGCTCTCAGCGGTTTCCAGGTTCCCACCCACAAGCGCACTGACCGTAGTGCCGGAAGGGACTGACCCACTCCGGCTGTTCGAGTCTGGCGCGCAGTTCCAGGCCGCGTAGAACGTAACGGAGCTGCCCGCGATCTGCACGAAGCAGACCGTCCAATCGCTGGGCACGATGATCCCCAGCAGCCCTCCTCCGACGTCGTACGGCGTCTCCGCCGCGCTCTGCGCGGCTGATATGGCCGTTGCTAGGTTCATCCCGTTGTAAG
>PKXR01000100.1 GCA_003133485.1 Candidatus Dormiibacterota bacterium | reverse complement strand
CGGCGGGTTCGGCACAGTCCCAGGAATTCGTCGAAGAGATGCTGGCGGTCCTGGGGACCCGGGCTTCCCTCTGGATGGTACTGAACTGAGATCACCGGCAGCCGGCGGTGGCGCAGCCCCTCCACCGAGTCGTCGTTGAGGTTGCGCTCCGAGATGAACCAGCCGCTCTGTGAATCGATGCTGGCGGCGTCGACCTGGAACTCATGGTTTTGGGGGGTAACGGACACGTCGCCGGAGGTCAGGTCCAAGACGGGGTGATTGCCGCCGTGATGCCCGAAGGGCAGCCGGCTGGTGGTGCCTCCGGCCGCCTGCCCGACCAGCTGGTGGCCGAGGCAGATGGCGAGGACCGGATATCGCCCCAGCAGCTCTTTGGTCAGCGCCACTTGGGGCGCCAGAGTGGCCGGGTCTCCCGGCCCGTTGGAGAGCACCACCCCGTCTGGGCGGAGCTGTTCGATCTCCGCGAGGCTGGCGGAGTGGGGGAGCACCATTACATCGGCGCCCCGGCTAACCAGAGAGCGTAGGGCGTTGTATTTGACCCCGAGGTCGAGGACTGCGATCCGCAACCCCTCGCCGGACCCGCGGGCCCCTGACCCGAGGCCCGCAGCCTTCCGGAGCGCCAGATGGAGCGGCTCCTCCCAGTGCTGGGTGGTGGTGCGGGACACCTCTCCCACCAGATCCTGGTCCGATACGGACGGGGAGTGCCGAGCCAGCTCGACCAGCTCCTCAACGGTCCCAGCGCTGGCAGGCGCGATCACCCCGCGCAGGGTTCCGTGCTCACGCAGATGGCGGGTCAGGGCCCTGGTGTCCACCCGCTCCAGACCGGGCACCCCCTGTTCCCCAAGCCAGGCGCCGAAGGTCAACCGCGCCTGCCAGTGGGGGGACGTGGGACTGCACTCCGCCACTACCACTCCCCGACACCAAGCCCGGCTCGACTCCATGTCCACCTCGGCGGCGCCCACATTGCCGATCAGGGGCTGAGTGAAGACCAGCAGCTGTCCGGCGTAGGAGGGGTCGGTGAAGATTTCCTGATNNGTCATGCAGGTGTTGAAGACCACCTCGCCGAGGCGCAGCCCGGAAGGCCGCTCGGCTGGTGCCCCAATCCAGGTGCCGGTGAATGAGGCCCCCGACTCCAACACCAGAATCCCCGGCTCTCCTTCGGGACGGTGGTGCCGGCCCAACTCAGTCGTCAACCAACTCGGGGACCAGCTCGCGGTTGAGGTGGACCATCCGGCCCCCCGCGAAGGTCGCCAGGACGGTGCCCTTCAACGGCTCGCCCCAGAATGGGGTGTTGGTGCCCAGCGAGAGCCACGACTGCGGGCTGGGGGTCCAGCTCTGGTTGGGGTCGAACCAGGTGAGGGACGCCGGCTCGCCAGACCGGATCCCGTTGCCCGGGACGCTGGCCCCCGGCTCACCCAGGACCCGACGCGGACCCACCGTGAGCGTCTCCACCACCCGGCTCAGGTGCGAGAGGGCACCTCCCTGGCCCAGGACTGCCGACAACACCAGCTGGATCCCGCTGAAGCCCGGCATGCGGTCGGGCAAAGGGGCCGCCTCGTGCGGGGCGTGATCACTCGCAATCGCATCGATCGTCCCCTCGAGGAGCGCCTCCCACAGCGCCATCCGATCCGCCTCAGTGCGGAGAGGTGGATTGCAGCGGCCCGGGTCCGCTGGGCCNNCCGTTATCCGGAGCGGTGAGCATGAGGTGGTGGGGTGTGACCTCGGCCGTCAGCCCCAGGCCGCTGGCCTTGGCCTGGCGCACCAACTCGGCTCCGGCCTCGGTACTGACGTGCTGGAGGTGGAGCCGGGCCGAGGGGACCTTCCTTATCGCGGCCAGGGCTTGCTCGATCGCGGAGAGCTCAGCGTCCGGGGGCCGGATCCGCCATTGGCCCGGATCCAGAATCCCCCGGTTGGCCAGGACTAGGAGCACTTCGTCCTCGGGGTGTATCGCCACCACCAGACCCAGGGCACCGGCCCGGCCCAGCGCCTCGGCCAGTAGCTCTTCGCTCATCCCGTGACGGCCGTCGTCGGAGAAGCCCGCCGCTCCGGCACGGGCCAGCGCTTCGAGGTTCGTTAGTTCGGCGCCGGCCAGCTTTTTGGTGCAAGCGGCGAACTGCAGGATCGGGACTCGGCTCCAGGTCTTGTTGTGGCGCTGAATGAGCCGGAGGCTCTCCAGGCTGTCTACCGGAGGGGTCAGGTTGGCCATCCCGCAGACGGTGCCGAATCCGCCCGCTGCCGCGGCCGCCGTGGCCCGAGCAATCCGCTCCTTCCAAGGCTGTCCGGGCTCGCGGAGGTGGCAGTGGAGGTCCACGAAGGAGGGAGCCACAACCGAGCCCTCGCGACGCAGGATGGTGGCGCCCTTGGGAACCGGCATCTCAGCGCCCACCTGCTGCAGTACCCCGTCCTCCAGCAGTAGATCGCACTGCTCGAGGTCGACCCCATTGGCGGGGTCGATCAGGCGGACCGCCTGGAGCAGGATCGAGGTCAAGCCGGCGCCTCGGCCGACGACCGTAGGAAGACGGCGTCCCGTTCATCGCATTCCGCCAGCCGGACTAGGACGCGCTCTCCCTCTGAGGTCGGTAGGTTGCGGCCGACATAGGTGGCGCGCAGGGGCAGCTCACGGTGACCGCGGTCGACCAGGACCAGCAGCTCGACCGCGCGGGGCCGTCCCAACTCCCCGAGCGCCGCCAGCGCCGCCCGACCGGTGCGGCCGTGGAAGAGCACGTCGTCCACTAGCACCACCACCCGGTCTCGCACCGATTCAGGGGCCGCGAACGGCAGTGGGAACGGAGTAATCGTCGGAGCTGGGGTGTGACGGGGCTCGTCATCTCGGTAGGGCCCTATGTCCAGGGTGATCCCGGCCCACTGACCTCCTCCCTGGGCGTGGATCAGCTGCAGCAGGCGGGCCGCCAGGAAGGCGCCCCTGGTCACGATGCCGCAGAGAATGACCTCCTCGTCGGGATGGTGCTCGCGCAGCTCGCAGGCCAGCCGCCAGAGGGTGCGCTGCATCTCCTCGGGGCCGATCAGCTCATGCATCCCCGGGGCCGTCAGCTGTCCGGTGCTCATACGGCGAGCAGCATCTTGAGGAGGGCCATTCGCACCGATACCCCGTTGCGGGCCTGGCGGAAGTAGGCGGCCCTGGGGTCCCGGTCGACCGCCGGATCGATCTCGCCGACCCGGGGCAGCGGGTGCATCACGATTGCGCCCTGAGGCAGTTGGGCCATCACCTCCTCGGAGATGCGGAAGTGCCGGCGCTGGTCCTCCGCCTCCTCCCAGGGCTCGCGGAATCGCTCCACCTGGATTCGGGTCTGGTAGACGATGTCGGCATCGGCGACCGCCGCCAAGAGGTCGTCGCTCTCCCGGACCTCGGCGCCGTGCTTGAGCAGGTGATCGATCAAACCAGGGCTCATCCGGATGCGATCAGGTGCCACCAGAGTCACCCGTAGGCCCCGGTACAGCGCCAAGAGGTAGGCCAGGGAGTGTACGGTCCGGCCGTGGGCGAGATCGCCCACCATGACCACGTGCAGGTCATCCAGGCGGCCGAGCTCGCTTTGGATCGTGTAGAGGTCCAGGAGAGCCTGCGTGGGATGCTGGCCCGGACCGTCTCCGGCGTTGACGATCGGAACTGGGGAGACCTCGGCGGCCCGTGCGGCGGCGCCCTCTTCGGAGTGGCGCAGCACGATTAGGTCCGAGTAGCCGGCCACGATCTGGACGGTGTCCTCCAACGTCTCGCCCTTGATGGCCGACGAGAAGTCCCGGGCGTTCTCGGTGCCAATGACCTGGCCCCCCAACCGGAGCATCGCCGCCTCGAAGCTGAGCCTGGTCCTGGTGCTCGGCTCATAGAAGAGGGTGGCC
>PKXR01000252.1 GCA_003133485.1 Candidatus Dormiibacterota bacterium | reverse complement strand
TCTGTCCCGAGGAGGAGACCAAATGCGGTTCGATCCAGTCCCAATACGGGTGGCCGGCCCATCCGTTCCCTCCCCAATCTAAGCCGTAGCTTCCAGTTCTTAAGATCCGCAGCCTGGCAACGGTCGCCGCCAACCGTCGGGCGAGCCCACACAGTCCCGGTCGACTTCCCTGCAGTAAGTGGGGCTGGGAGTCACTGAGAACCCAGACCGCTTGGATCGGACTCAGTCGGCCGGCTCCCGCAGGGGCTGCAGGGCTAACGTCCAGCGCAAGAGCTCTTTGAGCATGGTATCGGCGGCCATCTCCAGAACCGCGTTGGGTACAAACTTCCCATCCTCGCCGATGAATTGACGGACGAGCGGAATGTTCACCGCCTCCATCATGGGCATCATCTTTAGCGCGACCACGACCTGCTTGAGCATCTGAACGGCCCTCGTGCCCCCGGCGATGGCGCCGTAGCTGACGAACCCGACCGGCTTGTAGGCCCACTCATGGTTCAGGTAATCGAGCGCGTTCTTGAGCGGCGCACTGAAGCCGTGGTTGTACTCGGGCATGACAAATACAAATGCGTCGGCGCTCTCAACAGACGCGCTCCAACGACGGGTGTGCTCCTTGGTGTACTTGCGCAGCAGGGGATGCGCCGGCTCATCCAAGAAGGGCAAATTGACCTCCGCCAAGTCAACCACCTCGATCTCGAAAAGGCTCTGTTGACGTGCGCGCTCGACGAACCACTGGGAAACCGGTAAGCCAACTCGTCCGGGTCTGGTGCTGACGATGAAGATCTGCAGCTTAGGCATCGGCAACGCCAACCGCTGATCGAAGTAGTGAAGAACCTGGGGCGCTGGACGCGGCCAACTCCGGACGTGACTCGACGTGGATTGGGATCCACCGCTGGGACCAAGTGGTGATCGCGTCTAGGACCGGGTGCAGTTGCCTGCCCATCTCGGTCAGCCGGTATTCGGCCCGTACCGGATGGCCGGCGGGTATCCAGCGCTCGACCAGCCCCCGGTGCTCCAGGTCGCGGAGCCGCTGCGCCAGCATCGTGTCACTGATTCCGGGCACTGCCGACCTGATATCGCTATATCTCTGGTGATCTTGAAAGAGAGCTCTGAGGATTGCTCCGCTCCAGCGCGCCCCGATCAGCTCGACCGCGCTGTGGAACTGGTCGCAGTCGGATTGGGTCATGCTGCCCTCATACTCCAGATTACTTAGTAACTCAGTATACCTGAGCATCCCCAGTTCGAAGAGCAATAGCTCTGGGCGAGTCGGCCCTGTGGGAATTCGACGCCCGCTGGTAATATCGCCGCTTGCTGTCGCCGCCCGGACCGCCGAGGTCTCCGCCACCACCACCGCCACGCGCCTTCCCGCGACCCCAGCGGTAATACAAGGATCCAGAAATGACTAGCCAGTCCGATCCTCCTGGACCTTTGGTAGCGCCGAGAAAGCCCCAGAGCGGGCCCCATGTCGCCCGAACGGCGACGTCGGCAACGAGCCGTTGGCAAAAGTTCCTGCCAGGGACTGCTTTGCACCGGTCTGTCGATGCGGTCCAGTACGGCGTCGCGTTGGTCCTGCTGCTTATCGCTGTCGTGGTGCTGGTCCGAACTGTTGGGGACTTCCTCGGGTCACAGTCGAGCTATCCGCAGAGTCTCATCAGCGCCATCGACGGCGTCCTGATCGTGATCATCGTGGTCGACGTCCTCCGCACCGTGCTCACCCACTTCGAGGGGTCGGGGTTCCCGCTGCGACCATTCCTCATCATCGGAATCATCTCAGCGGTGCGGGACATCCTTTCCGTCTCCGCACGGCTTGCTCTCCAGGGACCGGTAAGCGGTGCCGGATTCGAGCGATTGGCAATCGAGCTGGGGGTGAGCAGCGCGGTGGCACTTTCCCTTGCCGGAGCGATGGTCCTCACCCGGATCAGTGATAGGACCGTCCCCGCCGGGACTTAGCCCCGCTCACGGCGGGGAGACCAGGCTCACTCGGCTCCGCGGTCGGACTACCTGCTCCGAACCTGGATCTCGCATACATGACTCAGCCCACGCCGGGCGGCGACCCCTTCAGGATCGGGTTGAGTGAATGCGGCGACCCGAGTCCTCAGGCCGCGGCCGATTCCGCGACCGCCAGTCCTGGGGGGTGCCCGACGCCTGTAGTCGAGCCGA
This sequence comes from Candidatus Dormiibacterota bacterium, assembly GCA_003133485.1. The sequence goes on along the minus strand of PKXR01000252.1, from coordinate 3,366 downwards.
GGGGTTGGGCTGGCGGCACCCGGGCGACACTACGATCTCCAAATGACACGCTTCGCCGACTTCCAGACAGGGCTCTATCTGGCTGGCCTGTCCGGGAGGACCCCCGACCTGCCATTGACCGCGGACGGGCTCGAGCTGGCGGCGGCCGAGGTGATGGCGCCCGAGGTCTACAGCTACGTCGCGGGTTCGGCCGGAACGGAGTCCACTGCGCGCGCCAACCGGGCCGCGTTTCAGAAATGGGGGATCGTGCCGCGGCACCTAAGGGGGGTCCCAGAGCTAGATCTCACTGTCGAGCTCTNNCCCCTCCCCCATTCTTTTGGCGCCGATTGGGGCGCTGGGCACGGTGTGGCCGAAGGCCGAGCTGGAGGTGGCCCGGGCAGCGGCCGGGCTGGGGGTGCCGATGACCCTCTCGACCTTGTCCAGCTCGACCATGGAGGAGGTGGCCGCCGAGCTCAGGCCAGGTCGAAGCCTCACCGATGGGCCAGGCGTGGGCGGAATTGGTTGGTTCCAGCTCTACTGGCCGACTGATCCGGAAATCGCGCAGAGCCTGGTGCAGCGCGCCGAGCGGGCCGGATTCCAGGCTCTAGTGATTACGCTCGACACTTGGACCCTGGCCTGGCGACCGCGTGACCTAGCGAACGGCTACCTGCCCTTCCACCGTGGTCTAGGGCTGGCGAATTACCTCTCCGACCCCGTCTTCCGCTCCCGCCTCCCACTTGCCCCAGAGGCAGACCTCGACGCGGCCATTCAGCTCTGGTCACAGATCTTTGGAAACTCCTCACTCCGCTGGTCTGACCTCGCCTGGCTGCGCGACCAGACCAGGCTGCCGATCCTGGTCAAGGGAATCTGCCACCCGGACGACGCCCGGGCCGCCCTGGACGCCGGTGTGGACGGGCTGATCGTTTCCAACCATGGCGGCCGTCAGATCGATGGAGCGCGGGCCGCCTTAGACTGCCTGCCGGACGTGGTGAGCGCCAGTGCAGAGCTACCGGTACTGTTCGACTCGGGGATCAGGACGGGTTCAGACGTGGTCAAGGCGCTGGCGCTCGGGGCGAGAGCGGTTCTGTTGGGCCGCCCTTACGTGTTCGGGCTGGCCTTGGCCGGAGGCCGAGGAGTGGACCACGCGCTGCGCTGCCTGCTGGCGGAGCTTGACCTGACGGTTGCGCTGAGTGGTCACCCAGGCGTCTCCTCGCTGACCCAGGACATGCTGGTCTCAAGCCAGCCCTAGCGCCGCAGCCGGCGTCGATGGCGAGGCCGGGCGCGCCGTCTACAGCTGCTGTCGGCCGGAGAACGCTCTGGCCACCGTCCTCTCGTCCGCATACGCCAGCTCGCCGCCCACCGGCAGCCCGTGAGCTAGCCGGGTCACCTTGACCCCACTGGCCTCCAACCGCCGGCNNACGGCCAGCCGCCGCAGCAGATAGCTGGCGGTCGCCTCCCCCTCAACGTCCGAGTCGGTGGCCAGGATCACCTCAGTGAAGCCACCTTCCGTGACCCGATCCAACAACTCATCGGCGTGGATCTCCCCCGGGCCCACCCCGTCCAGCGGAGACAGGGCAGCTCCCAACACGTGATAAAGCCCGCGGTACTCCGCGCTGCGCTCGATCGCCAGAACATCGCTCGGGTCCTCGACGATGCAGAGCAACGTTTGATCTCGACCTGGCTGGCCGCAGATGGCACACAACTCGCCCCGCAGAGAGAGAAAGAAGCAGCGGGGACAGCTGGCCACCTCCTGGACTACATCGACGACTGCTGCCGAGAGCGCCAGGCCATGGGCGGGCTCCATCCGCACTGCATGGAAGGCCAGCCTCTGCGCGGTCTTGGAACCGATCCCCGGGAAGCGGGCGAACTCCTCCGCTAGCCGCTCGACCGGCGGAGGCAGCAGCCCCACTATCGGTTCCCTCTGATGACCGCGATGGTCAGCGCAGCCCGGGCGGTAGCAGGCCCGGAGGCAGCAGCGACTCCATCGACCGGGCGGCCAACTCCCGCGAACGCTCCAGGGCGTCGTTCACCGCGGCCAGCACGAGATCGCTCAGAAGCTCGGCGCCCTCCTCGAGGACCTCGGGCTCGATGTTCACCGCGGTGATCCGCTGCTGTCCGTTGGCCCGCGCCGTCACTACGCCACCCCCGGCGCTTCCCTCCACCTCTTGGCTGGCTAGGTTCCCCTGGGCCTCCTCCAGCTGGCGCAGCATGTTCTGCTGCATCTGGCGCAATTGCTTGGAATTGGGCTGCGGCAAAGATCAAGGCTCCTATGAGTACTTGGGGTTCATTCTAGAGCGGGGATCCGGACCGGCTACGACTTGTCCGCAGTGCCGATCCGGGTGACCCGGCTGCCCGGGAAAACGCTCATCGCCTGACTCAGAGCAGAGGTCGACCCTGCCGCCTCTCCCGGCTCCCGGTCCTCGCTGCGGCCGGCCGGCAGCTCGACTGTGGAGGAGGTCACCACCACCACGACCTCTTCGCCCAGCACCTCGAGACAGGCGCGCTGCAGAAGCTCCCGATTGGCCTCTGACTGCATCTCCTTCCGGTGGAAACCCAACTTCTGATCGAACTCGATGGTCAGCACGCCATTTCGGTGGCTGACCGCACGTCCCGAGCTCAAGAGCGCCTTCACCGGCATGTTTGCCCGACCCAGCCAGGCCAGGATCTCCGGCCAACGGGCCACTTCACCGCCGCCAGTCGCTCCCTCCGGAGATCGCAGTGGCGGGAAGGGCTCGGGGGTCGTCGGCGGGGCGGAGTCGAGCCTCGGCGGCTGCTCAGTCCTAGGAAGGGAGTCGGCGGCCGCTACCGGACCGACCGTTTCCGGTTCGGCTGAAGGCAGGGGCACGTCCTCTACAGTCCGTGCTGCGGCCGGATTGGGAGTGGGCCTCGGCACGGCTGGCCCCACCGCCCGGGACTTCTCGACGTTGATGAGCGAGGTGACCGCGGTTCCGGCGCGGCAGAGCCTTAGGAGGCTCGCCTCCAAGGACATCCAGGGATCATCGGCCCGACGCAGCTCGGCGCCCGCCACCGCCGTCGTGGCCATGACTTCGAGCCAGAAGCCAGCGGGCGCCGGCACGTCTTCTAGGTCGGCAGCCCCGGGGGCGGCGCTGCCCCCGAGTTCCTTCCAGAGGTGGAGCTTGGCGAGAGCCCCCAAGGACCGCATCATCTGCCGGGGTTCCACACCGGCCGCCTGCAGTTGGTGAAGCTCTCCCCAGGCAGCTCCCATCTCACCCTCGGCCAACGCTGCCGCCAGCCGCACCAGCGCCCGGGGGTCGGCCATCCCCAGGCCCGCCTGGACCGCGTCGCGGTCCAGCTTGCCCTGAGCCAGGCCCAGCAGCCGATCCAGCAGCGTTAAGGCATCGCGGAGCGATCCGGCGCCGCCCTCGG
>PKXR01000140.1 GCA_003133485.1 Candidatus Dormiibacterota bacterium | reverse complement strand
GACGAATACCGAGCACTCGTCACGGAACGGGGCAACGGCGTACCAAGCGTGGCGGACATCCGGGAACGCATCGCGACCCAGCTCGCTGCGACAGCACAGACCGGGCTCGCGTTGCTTCCCATCTGCCGCCGNNCTTGAGGGCGACTTCATCGGATATTGCGGACTGATCGTCGGCCGCTCGTCTATCGATGAGCCCGAGATCGCCTACGAGCTGTTTCAGCGTGCACACGGGCGCGGCTATGCGACTGAGGCGGCCCGTGCGGTCCTCGACGCCGCGATCGCAACTGGGCGGACGCGACTCTGGTCGACAGTAGGCAGTTGGAACACACCGTCGCTCCGCGTCCTCGAGAAGCTTGGGTTCAAACGCGACCATGTCACGACGAAAGACGACGGGGACGAGGTGGTTTGGCTTACACGAGTGCTGCCCTGAAGTGCTGGGGACTGCCTAGGAATCCCCCCAGGCCGTTCTTACATCGGACCCCGCCCATTGGGCATAGTGTTCTTGGCCCGCGCCCCCCGGCAGTGACCAAGACCAGGAGGGCCGTGGGGACTAGAGAGGGTGAGGAAAGAAGATCCTCTTGAATCCGTCCCACCATCGAGGATAGGTCTCTTGACACTCGTCATCCCCGCCTGGGCAGACCCCTCGACCGAGACAGTGAGGGCATGGCGCTGGCCACCCGGATCCTTGTGGCCGTNNGGTCATCCATCGGCAGCGACCTCACCCCAGCCACCTCGCCCGCTACGGCCTGCGCTCATCAACGCGGCACCGTTACGCGTTTGCCAGACGCGCCATATTCGACGCAAGCGCTGACCCTGGCCTGCGGCATCTCGCCGTAGTGGCGATCACCACGGGCCTGCGCCTATCGGAGCAGCTCGGGCTCCGCTGGGCAGATGTCGACTTTGAGCGTCACTGCCTCCACGTCCGCACGACTCTCCAACGGGCCGCCGGCGCCTACTCACTGAGCGACCCCAAATCAGCCACCAGCCGTCGCGTGGTGGCATTACCCAGGTCCGCGCTGGAGGCACTGTCGCAGGAGCGCCAGAGGCGGCTGGAGGCCCGGCTGGCAGCGGGCGGCCGGATGGTGCCAGCCGATCCCCGACCTGGCCTTTACCACGGCCACCGGAGCGCCCCGAAGCGGCCCCACCATCACCCACCTATTCCAGGATGCCCTCGCGTTGGCGGCCCTGCCAAAGCTCCGCTGGCGCGACCTACGGGCCGCTCACGGAGCGCTGGTGCTGGCCGGTGGGACTGACATAAGCGTGGTCAGTCGGAAGCTCGGCCACTCCAGCGTGGCGCTTACCAGCCGGCACTATGGAAGGGTCGCGGATGCCCTCCAGCAGGAGGCCGCCGACCGGCTGGGAGTGCTGCTCCAGCGCCCCCGTTGACCACCTGGGGAAAACCCCCAGTCAGTAAGTTAGTCCGTCACCTGAGTTCAGCAGCTGTCGGCTCTGATCTCACCAGCAGCGGTTTTGTAAACAGCTGGTCGGGNNGTAGCTCAGTGGTAGAGCAGCTGTTTTGTAAACAGCTGGTCGGGAGTTCGAATCTCCCCGTCGGTTCCACAATCTGATCTCAGAGAGCGCCGCTGAGCCACACTGCGGTTCAGCACGGGTGCACCGAAAGTTGCACCAAAACAGCGCGCGGGTTCGGCCGGTCGGCACGTAGCGCAGAGGGTTCGACGGCCAGTCGCCCCTCCACGGGAAGTGCCGCCTGGCATGGGTTGCCCCAGGCGGTGTGCATCTCAGAAAGGGCACTCGAGGTACGGTTCTAGCAGTGCGGTGAATCTAGCGGTAGCCGGTAGCAGTCGGTCTAGGTGCCGGTAGCGGGTCGGTTTCAATTTCACTACGTGGCGTGCTGCCCCACCGATCTGCCACGGAGCGTGCCTATGCTTCCGGAGATGCTTAGCGGGAGAACGGTTGCGGCACCGGAGTCGTCGCTCACTGCTACTCAATGGGGTCGAGCGTCCTAGTGGGCGCAGGGGTCGGTAGGCTGCTCGAGGCTGGGCCACGGCCCGGCCTTTGGCACCACGACCGCGGGTCGCCGCGAGTGACGGCATGGGAGTGACCGCCGATTCGCTGGCAGGCGAGGCCTCAGTCTCAGCTGGAGCCAGGACCGCGGTACTGAGCCTACGCCGACCCTCCAGGGAAGCCTATTGCCTATTCGCTATCGTGACCCTGGGCGTCGGAGCCAGTCTGAACTATGGCGCTTACGTTCCCGCCGCTTTGGCGCTCGTGGTGCTTGGTATTGGAGCGATCCTACTAATCCCGTCGGGTACCCCAGCTCGTGCCTCGCCACTCTCTTGGAGCTTCGCGGTGGGGCTGGGCGCCATTGCCAGCGTGATTGTTTATGGCGGCTCGCCGCTAATCTGGCTGACTTTCCTGGCCGCTGGGGGGCTGGCGGTGACGGTGGTGCTTTGCCCCCAGAGAGCAGTGCGCCGCGCTGCGGCCGCAGTCTCCGGCGCGATCGCACTAGGGTTGCTTTGGGCCAGCGTTCAATGGGGTCGGGCTCACATTGATACCTTCTGGTTCATTCAGAGGGCGTCGGCTCGCCTTCTCAGCGGGCTCAATCCCTATGGAGCCAGCTGGCGCACCACTACCCCCGGTTTGGCCAGCGCGCATTTCACCTTTGGCCCCGGGGTGCTGCTGCTCTCACTGCCAGGACGGTTGCTGGGGGACATCAGGGTCAGTGATCTGCTAGCCATTCTGGTGCTTGTGGCGTCCGTGGTGGCGCTGGCTAGGCGCCATGGGGGGCCAGAGCAGGGGTGGCGGTGTCTGGCGATTTGCCTGACCCTTCCCTTCCTGCCGTACATGATCAACCGGTCCTGGGCCGAGGTCTACTTGGCCGCGGCCATTGCCGTATGGCTGTGGTGGCGGGAGCGCCATCCCTGGGCTGCTGTCGTTGTCCTGGGCCTGGGGCTCAGCACGGTTCCCACCGCAGTCCCACTTCTGGCGCTGCCCTTCCTGTGGTGGTCGCGTCCTCGCAGAGAGATTCTGGTGGCGACGCTCTTGGCAGCGGTCATATGCCTCCCATTCGCACTTTGGGCAGGTCCGGCCCACTTTGTGTCCGACATCGTGGGGCTCGAGGTCCGGCAGCCTCCCCGCTTCTATGGGCTCGATTTCGACGCCGCCTGGGTTCGGCTCACTGGCACTTGGTTTCCGGGCTGGGTCTGGCCAGCGGTGACGCTCACGGTTCTGATCCTCATATCGCGGACCCGGGACCGGACCTGGTCGAGCGCCTTCTTGTTGGGCGCGGGCTTCATGGGAGTCTCGCTTCTGTTCGCCAAGTGGGCTTTCTTCGACTACTACTTCGTGATCGCGGTGGGGCTGATCTTGGGCCTCGCCTTGCAATCATGGCGGGAACCGCAGCCGTCGACCGGAATTGCCGCCCTTGGCTATGGCCCGTCTTCCATGCAGGCTTAGCGGCCCCATACGCTCATCGGGCGGCGGCCGACGTGTCCTCTGCGTGGGCGACCGGGCGGAGCTCCCCGGCCGGGACCTTGCGCCCCGTGAATACCCGGTCGGCGCTCAGCCTCAACTCGGCGTCCTCGAACACCCGGAAGAGGAGAGCGGTCAGGAGTTGAGCCCGTTCCTCGTCTGAAGGGGCCTTTCCCTCATCCAAGTTGGGCTTAGCCAGGTCGTGGCAGAACCGCTGGCCTCGGTTCAAGGCCTGCTCATTGAGCGCAACTTCCGATCTCACCGACCCCAATTTGTAAACAGCTGGTCGCGAGTTCGATTTTCCCCGTCGGCTCCGTCAGCCCTCAAGCGCTGGCACGTCGCGCCTTGGGGTAACGCGGACCGTCGGTCTGGACCTCTCCTCCTAGCTACACGGCCGAAGAAGGCTGCCCCTCGGCGATTAGTCGCTAGGCAGCCGAACGAAGCCGGCGGATCTCGCGCTCGGCAGCCGCTGCCAGCTCGANNCTGAATCTCATAGACCGTCCTCCGATCTGGCCGGGATTAGGACCGGCCCGCCGCCTGGCATGGCCTAGCGGGATGAGCCGCCTGCGTCTGCAGTGGCTCTTCCTCGGAGTGGCCGCAGGTTCAAGGGGTCTTGTGTCGGACCAACGCCCTCAAGTGAAGGATTCGATCGGTCGCTTTGACCGTACCACCGTGTGGCGTTTTACGTACGCTACCGTACGCTGCACGGTACTCACGGCCACCAAGACGGTCAGCGTTCACCGCTCCAGAATGGAGGGAGGAGTCGCCCTAGGTATCGCCCCATGCGGATGGGTCGACTAACGGGTCAAATTCGGGGGACGATACGGAGGGCAGAGTCGTGACGGTCGCGGCGAGCGTCGGGCAGCAAACGCGACTTGCTCACAGGACCTCCAGCCGGTCGTGTCCACTTCTCCCTATGTACGTCAGGCATCGGCTGTGGTGGGGGCGACCTCGGCGATTAGGGTCCTAACTCGCCGGTCGATTTCTTCGCGGATTCGTCGGACGGTCTCCAGGGGCTTGCCCTCCGGATCCTCCAGTTCCCAGTCGAGGTAGCGTTTCCCGGGGTAGAGGGGGCAAGCGTCGCCGCAGCCCATGGTGACGACGACGTCGGCAGCACGGACCACATCGTCCGTTAGGGGCTTGGGGAACTCCTTGGATATGTCAAGCCCTACCTCGGTCATTGCTTCGACCACCGCTGGGTTGAGACTGTCAGCAGGTTGGGAACCGGCGGTGCGAACGTGGACGCTGCCTTTGGCGTAATGATCGAGTAGGGCCGCCGCCATCTGCGAGCGCCCAGCATTGTGGACGCAGACGAAGAGCACCTCAGGCACCTGGGACACGATCTTTCCCTCCACTTGGGCGGTGGCACGTAGCCGTTCACGGGCGAAGCGTTCAGCCAGAGTCGGAAGGAAGTTGGTGATGGTGGCGGTCTCAGCCAGCTGCTGGTAACACTCCGCCACACAGGCCCCCACGGTCTCCGGGCTGAAGACGCCTGCGAACTCCGCGGAGAGGGCGCCTATCTCCAGCTGGAGTTGCTGCTGCAAGCTGAGGGTGCTCATCCTGATGTCTCCTCGGGGATGGATCGATGAGGCACTACGACGACTTCGGCGATCTCGCGGGCATCCGGATGCAAGAATTTGATGGCGAGCCAGGCGGCGGCTCCGCCACAAAGTTCGGCGGCGATGAACGGAGCCACTGAGGCGGGGCTGATGCCCGCGAACGTGTTCGAGAGCGTGCGGCCTAGGGTAACGGCTGGGTTGGCGAAGCTGGTGGAGGAGGTGAAGAAGTAGGCGCCGACCGCGAATGGAACGACGGCGCTCCTGCCGCTGCGGGAAACGCCGAAGATCACCAGAAGTAGACCGAACGTGGCCACGAGCTCGCCGAGCCAGAGTCCAGGGCCGAACCGGAGGTGCGTTGACACACTGACCGGTGCGCGAGAGAACATCAGGTTGGCTACGATCACGCCGACCACGGCACCACCCACTTGGGCGGTGATGTAGGGGACGAGTTCCCGGCGCCTTAAACCACCGAGGGCGGCGTCAACNNTTTAGGTGCGCCCCCGAGACCGGCCCCAAGGCCAGGATGATCACCGCCAGCGCACAACCGGTGGCCACGGCGTTCTCGAACAGCTCAAGGCCGCTCGCCCCTGGACTCAGACGTTGGGCGGCTATTCCCGACCCCACCACGGCCACCAGCAGCAGGGCGGTGCCGAGAGCTTCGGCGACCACCTTGCGCAGCAGCGACCGATCCATCATCAGCTAGCGCAACAGACGCTTTCGTCCCCAGACGCCGCGGCTCCGCAACATGAGGAATCGTCCGTGTTGGGCAAGGCGGTGATGGGTGCATCGGCGAGCACCGTATAGACCTCCCATTGCGCAC
>PKXR01000163.1 GCA_003133485.1 Candidatus Dormiibacterota bacterium | reverse complement strand
CAGAATCTCCTGGTTTTTCGCTTCGGGAACACACTGGTCGAGAGGATCTGGAACCGTGACGTGGTGGATCAGGTGCAGCTCACCGTAGCCGAGGACATCGGCATCGAGAGCCGCGGCCGCCTTTACGAAGAGACGGGGGCGATCCGGGACATTTTCCAGAACCACCTGCTGCAGCTGCTCGCCCTCACCTGCATGTCACCGCCCAGCTCGTTCGACCCGGAGGCCCTGCGCGACGAGAAGGTGAAGGTGCTTAACTCGATCCGACCAGTGGGCCCCAGCGAGGTGGTGCGGGGACAGTACACCAGAGGGTCTGTAAACGGCACGATGATGCCCGGCTACCGCGAGGTTGACGGCGTGTCGGCCGACTCCACCACCGAGACGTACGTAGCCATGCGGCTGGCCGTAGATACCTGGGATTGGGCCGGCGTGCCTTTTTACCTCCGCTGCGGCAAGGGCTTGTGCACCCGGCGGACGGAGATCATGCTGTTCTGCCGCGATGTGCCGCTGCACCTATTTGCCGGCACGGGAATCGAGCACTTGACGCCTAACCGAGTGACCATTCGGATCCAGCCGGAAGAAGGGATCTCCTTCTCGTTTATGGCCAAGCAGCCCGGAGCCACAGTGGTGGAGCAGCCGGTCCGAATGGACTTCTCCTACGGACACTCGTTCAAGACGGAGCCAGCTGAGGCCTACGAGCGTCTCCTACACGACGCCCTCCTGGGAGACCACACGCTGTTCATCCGCCAGGACGAGACCGAGGCCGCCTGGGCGGCCCTGGAGCCCGTACTGGAGAACATGCCCCGCGTCAATTTCTATCCTGCGGGCAGCGAGGGTCCGGAATCCGCAAATTCGCTGATGTTGTCGGGATCCTGGCACGACCTTTCGCACCACAACGGCGATCACGAGAGCTGACCCGCTAAGCGGCTCCGGTTCTCGCTGGGACCAGATCGGGTACCAGCTGATCCGCCTCGATCCACCCTTCTTGGACCTGGTCGCCGGCCCCGGCCCTGACCCGCACCCAGCGACCCGACTGCTGCAACGCCACTAGGTGGCTGGAGGGGCGCACCGGCAAGGTGCGTTTGGCCCCGTAATCAGGGCCCGAGAACAATGGATATCCGGTCCCTGACCAGCTCTGGACTACGGTGCACGGTCCCGGGGGAATTGTCCTCAGCCGGTAAACGGTGGCGGCGTCACGCTCGCCCCGGGTCAAGATTCTGAGCAGGTTGAGTGCGCGAATGGTCGCGCTGCGCTGACCCTGGGCGGTCATGGTCAGTTCAGTGCCCTGGGTAGTGGGATGACACTCAATGCGCACCTTGGTTTTCGGGTGTTTGACCTTGCTCCACTGGCCGAAGAAGCCGTTGGCCAATACCTGAGCCACCTCCGCTGTGTGTTCGTCGATGATCCGGAAGCTGAAAGGGGGCAGCGCCATCACCTGCTCCGCGACGGCAAACACCTCGCGGGGAGCGGTGTACACGGTGGTGACCCAGCGGTTGGTGCGCGGCCGCCCGAGGTAGAGCATGGTTGGATTCTAGGCTGGCGCCCGGGGGTGTAGTGCACCGCTCGGATCCAGCCCATCAGATCAGCTCCGCCGTGAACCGCGCCCAAACCTGTGCTGGTCAGCGCAGCAGCGGTCGGCGTCTTAGCAGGAGCGCTTCTAGGCCGTGCACCAAGGGGTCTAGCGGGCCCAGGACCGGCGCGATCATTAGACCGCTGTAGCTACCCAGCCTGCCACTCCACTTCGTCTTGAACTTGGCATAGCCGTGGGCCGGGTCAGCGCGGTCGAATCTTCGGGGTACGCCCCACATGTCATAGATCGAGCACCCCTGCTCGATCCCCCATCGCATCATCGCCCACTGCATCGCATAGCTGGCGTGAGCGCGCGGTACCGCGGTGCTGGTGCCCCCGTAAAGGTGCACCAGGCGTCTGCCGAAGGGCACCGTCAACCCTCCCGCCAGCGGCTGACCTTGGTAGGACGCGATGAATATGGTCGCTCCGAGTTCCTCGGCGGCCGCCTGGTAATAGGAGAGGGGTCGGGAATGGAGCTGCTTGCGACCGACCGTATCCATATGCAGTTGATAGAAGGAGGACACCGCCTCAGCAGTAGTCTCCGCTGTGACTTCCACCCCTTCGCGCTCGGAGACGCGAATGCAGTACTTGGTCGCCGAGGGAAGCCGCGCGGAGAGCGCCTCGACGCCCCCGCGCAGATCGACCAGCCAGGTTTGGCGGTGCTGGACGTCAAAGTGCGCCGGACGGAGGCGGCACCTTGCCCTGAGCACCCGGGCGTCCTCGGAATCGACCGGCCACTCCGGATCACATTTGAGTTGGAAGGCTTTCTGGTGACGCAACCGGCGCGCGGCGGCGCGCAACAGCGCTTGGCCCGCTTCGACGTCTCCCAGTGACGAAAGTACCGGACCCTGTGGGGAATATCCCCAACCGACTCCACCGGGACCGATCCCTTGCTGCAGCACTTGGATCGCCCCCACCCACTGCGCATCGGGGCGGCGTATGGCGGCCAGCCGGAAGACGCGCCAGCCGTAGCGACGGCGCAACTCTCCCCAACCCCAGGCCTGGAGCAGGTTGCCTGTTTCCTGCTCGCTGACGTAGTCGTCCCACTGCCGCTTGGCGTCGTCGGAGACCGCCACCACCCGGACGCCGCGAGCTTCCGGGACGTTCAATCTCCGGCGAACGAGACTGCTGACATCACGACCATTATCCGTGGCGGAGTTCAGCGGCGAGTGAATTTTGGGGCGGGGCGTATGATCGAAGCGCCATGCGTCGACGGCCGATTGTGGGTGCGGTTCTTATCGCCACGAGCGGCTTCTTCGGAAGTCAGCTTCATGTCATGGCGGCCTTCGCGGCGGGCCAGGCTGGTCGCCAGCCGGGCGGCTTCATCGGCCTGCTGGCGAACCCCACAGTGGCATTCCTGCTACTGCTGGTGGCCTTCCTTGGCGTCGGGTTAGAGATCATTCACCCCGGNNTGGCCAACCAGCCAGTCGACTGGCTGGGGCTGGTCTTGGTCGGCTCCGCAGCTGCGCTATTGGTGGTCGACACCTCGCTGCACAGCCACGGGCTGATCAGCCTGGCTGGAGTTTGCGCGGCCATCGCTGGGGGCCTGCTCCTTTACCAGAGTTCGCCTGGCCAAAGCGCGGTGAGCCTGGTGGCGCTGATCACTGTGCCGGTCGTGCTCGGTGGAACCTGGATTACTCTGAGTAGGCGTGCGCTCCGCGTTCGGCATCTTCCGTATGCGTCTAGTTCTCACGAGCTCCTGGGACTCACCGCCGTGGTGCGCGAACGCGCTCATCCCAGTGGGATCGCCGCCGTCGAGGGAGAGCTATGGCGGATCGTCTCGCGACACGGTGAGCCGATCGAGGTCGGTACCGATGTGGAAGTAATGGCCCAGGAGGGCCTTACGCTGATTGTGGAACCGCTGCCCGGCCCGACGACCGTCAGCGAAAGAGTGGTCGAACCCGGTGTGGGTGCCGGGGCGCGTATCGAATAAGGAGGGCAAGGCAATGGCAGCTTTGGTGGTACTGGTGATAGTCGTGGTGCTCCTGTTGACCACGTTTGCCACGGGTTTTCGCGTTATCAACGAGTACGAGCGCGGCGTCGTATTCCGGTTAGGCCGGCTGATTGATGTCAAGGGACCAGGTCCGCGACTGATCATTCCCTTCGGAATCGATCGGCTACTCAAGATCGATTTGCGTATCAACGTGCACCAGGTTCCCCCGCAGGACATCATCACCAAGGACAACGTCACGGTTCGGGTTACCGCCGTGGTGTTCTTCCGCGTGGTTGACGCTCGGGACGCTTACGTCAAGGTTAACGATTACCGGGGCAGCATCTCCACCGCTGCCCAGACCACGTTGCGTTCCATCTTGGGCCAATCCACGCTCGACGAACTTCTAAGCCAGCGCGACAAGGTGAACGCTGAGTTGCAGACCGTGATTGACGACCAGACCGAGCCCTGGGGCGTGAAAGTTACGGCGGTCGAGGTCAAGGATGTGGACCTGCCGCAGTCGATGCAGCGGGCGATGGCCATGCAGGCGGAGGCGGAACGTGAGAAGCGAGCTAAGATCATCCGAGCCGAAGGCGAATTTCTGGCAGCCCAGCAGCTGAGCAACGCCGCCGAAGTGATTGGCAGGGAACCAGCCACCCTACAACTGCGCTACTTGCAGACGCTCGCCGAGATCGGGGCGGAGCAGAACACGGTGGTGGTCTTCCCATTGCCGCTCGACCTGATCCAGCCCTTCATGGAGATCACAGCGAAGGCAAGCGCGAGCAACGGCAAGAATGGGGCTGCCCTGAAGGCACTCAAGGACAAGGTAGTTCCGGCGCCTAGCGCCAGGACCCAGAGGGCCAAAGCCGACTGACCGGGACCCAGGGCGGTAAGTTGGAGGGGGAGGACTCGGACGGGTCCCATCGAACTCCCCGGTGCCTGCTTTTGGGCTCCGGGGAGTTTGAACCGTGGGTGGGCCAGGCCGAGATCGAAGCTCTCTCAGGCGCTGGAGGAGACGGCACGGCGGTAGTTCTGGCGACCGCGAGCGCCCCTGAGGGCGAGGCGACCTTCGAGCGCTGGAACGAGATNNCCAGCTTGATCTTCTTCTCGGGAGGTAACCCCGAATACCTCGCCCGCACAATCGAGGGCACCTCGCTCTGGGAGGCCGTTCTGCAGGCGCTCGACGGAGGTGCTGTCTATGGCGGTTGCAGCGCGGGCGCCATGGTCGCCGGAGCGGCCGAGCAGTCCGGGCCGGCTCGCGGGCGATTCCGGTTCAGTGGCGGCCTAGG
>PKXR01000108.1 GCA_003133485.1 Candidatus Dormiibacterota bacterium | reverse complement strand
CGTCCACGAAGACGATGCAGGGACTGTTCTTCTTGGCCTGGTCGAAGAGGTCGCGGACTCGGCTGGCGCCAACCCCCACGAACATCTCCACGAACTCGGACCCTGAGATGCTGAAGAAGGGCACGCCGGCCTCCCCCGCCACCGCCTTGCTGAGCAGGGTCTTGCCGGCGCCCGGGGGACCCACCATCAGCACCCCCTTGGGGATACGCGCGCCCAGCGCGGTGAAGCGCTCGGGGTACTTCAGGAACTCCACGATCTCGCTCAGTTCCTGTTTGGCCTCATCCACCCCGGCGACGTCAGCGAAAGTGACCTCCGGCTTATCTCCCGCAATCAGCCGCGCCCGGCTGCGGCCGAACGAGAGCGCCTGATTGTTGCCACTCTGGCTCTGGCGGAGCATGAACCAGATGAAGGCCAAGATCACCAGGACGATGATCACATTGGGGAGGATGTAGGTGAGAAACACGTTGTCTGAACTTGGTGCCTGAATCGTGTATTTCGTGTAGCCGTACTGGGCGAAGAGGTCGGACGGATCACTAGCTTCTATGAATGACTGGTACTCGTGCCCATCCGTGGTGTACCAGTCGACCGACTCATTGGAGTTGACCACCTGAGCCTCCTTCGTGGAGGAAATGATCAGCTCGCCCGCCGGGACCGGCTTACCCTCGGACTTGAGCTGATAGTTGGCCAGCGCCTGCTGGAGCTTGCCGGTGGACAGGACCGGAATGGTCTTGCCCGGAGACACCCGCCAAGCCAGGACGGCGATCGTGATTAGGGCTATCAGAAGGACCGCATAGGCAATGGTGCGGCGCTGGCGTGGCATCGCGGCGATTGTACGCAGTCGCCCGGCGGCATCCTCGGCTTCGATCTGAGGTACGCCGAGCTCGGGAAGGACCGCCGAGCCCAGCCGCTGAACCGCCGACCTGCCGGCCGTGCGGCGCCATCGGCGGGCGGTGTGGCGGTACCTGGATTTGAACCAGGGACACCTCGGTTATGAGCCGAGCGCTCTAACCCCTGAGCTATACCGCCGTTGCTAGCGGCCTCGGAGGGGTGAGCGTTGCGGCGCCAAGATTCGAACTTGGGACCTTCGGGTTATGAGCCCGACGAGCTGCCACTGCTCCACGCCGCGCCGAGATTGTACGCGACCCGGCGAATAACGTCAAAAGCTCATCGAGGGAGTGAGATCGCGGAAGTCGACCTGGGCCGGAGCTCGGGAAGCTCAGGAGGCGGGCGGGGTCACTCCCAGGAGCGCCTGGACCAAGTCCTGGGCAGTCTGGCCTACTTCAACAGCCCCCTGCTGGATCGCCACCGGGCCCGCTGCCTCGACGGGGTTCTCGACGGCGTAGACCTTGTCAGTGGGCGGGACCAGTCCCTCCGAGCGGGCGATCTCCGACTGAGAGGCCGCCGAGGAGGCGGTCTTCAGCTCCTCGCGCTGGGCCTGGACCTGGCGTGACAGGCTCTGGGACTGGGCCTGCAACTGGGTCAGCTGGCGCTTCAGGAGGGCGTCGGTGCCCAGTCCGTGATAGAGGCTGAGGGCGATCCAAAACCCGCCGACCGCAACGATGAGCAGCACCACGTGGCGATGCCCCAAAGAGTGGCCCCGCCGGAACAGCCGCCAGCGGATGCGTAACTCCCGGATCAGCCCAGCGACGGGCCCGTAGCCGTCCGCTCGATCCTGGTTCAACGTGGGGTGGATGTGATTCAGCAGACCGCAGGCGCCAAGGCCCGCTCGTCCGGGTGAGTATAGGGCTGGGAGCCGGGTCCGGGAAGAGCGCTGCTGAGTTCGGCGCTAGTTCGCTTCGTCCGCGGCTTCGGGGCCGGCCGTGGAGGACGCCTCCACGCGGTCTTCCAGTTCCCGCTTGCGGAGGTCTTCCCGCCGCCCGGCGGCGAACCGCCTGAGCGCTCCCTCGGCATCGACATTGCTCGCGCGGGCCAGGGCGACCACCCAGAACAGCAGTTCGCCGACTAACTCCTCGGTGGAGCTCCCGCTCACGCCTCCTAGGGCGAGAGCTCCCAACAGGTTCTGGGCGGCAGTCGCGGGATCGGGATTGGAGCGGTCCGGAGCGCCCGGCCGAAGTCCACTCGCCTGGCGGCGTTGGATGGCAGCGGCCTGCGCAAGGGCTGGCAGGGACCTTGGGATTCCGTCGAGAGCCGATGCTCGCTCCGGCTTCTCCCGCCGCTTCAACTCTTCCCAGTTATTGAGCACCTGGGTCACCCCGGTCACCGGGAGGTCACCAAAGACGTGGGGATGGCGCCCGATCATCTTCTCGGTGGCCATCTGGGCCACTGCTCCGATGTCAAAGGTCCCCGCTTCGGCCGCGATGGCAGAGTGCATCGCCACCTCCACCAAGAGGTCACCGAGCTCCTCCGCCAGCTCCTCCGGGCTGCCCTCCTCCGCCGCCTGGATCGCCTCGTAAGTCTCCTCCAGCAGGAAGGGAAGCAGGGTTTGGTGGGTCTGGTCACGGTCCCAAGGACAGCCCCCGGGCGCGCGCAGCTGCTCCATCACCTCGAAGAGCCGACGCAGCTGCACCAGATCGTCGTCGGTCACCGGTTGGCCAATTGGGCGATCCGGTCAGACCTGGCCTGGCCCAGCTTTCGGAGGATCCCGGTCAGCAGCTCGTGGGTGAGCGGGCGTGGCGTCGGGATCCGCCGGAGGGCGTGGGACAGGGCCACGGCGTCGGGCAGCCCGATGGAGAAGTTGAGCTGGCGCCGGGGTGACTCGGTCTCCCGCAGGACCACTTTCGGGTGCTGGTTGGGTAGGTCCATGGAGACCGAGGCGATGAGGGCCACCGTGAAGTCGCCCATCGGGGGCACGGGCTCCGGTTCGGGCTCCGGTTCGGGCTCCGGCTCCGGCTCAGGTTCGGGCTCCGGGTCGGGCTCCGGGTCCGGTTCCGGCTCCGGTACCAGCCCGTTCTCCCTCCCGAGTGGCTACGCCCCGGTCGAGGACTACACCAACCTTGTTGCGAACTACAGCTTCAGCGGCAGCAGCCTGCTGGCTCCCTGGACGAGCGGGCTGTGGAACTACGGGTACCAGGCGACCCAGTTTGAGCCCTCGCAGGTGACGATGACCGGCTCCGCCGTCTCGCTCACCGCCGTCAACAAGACGAGCTCGGAGGGCTACCCGTACATGTCGGGCTGGATCTCGACGTCGGGCAGCTACTCGTTCCAGTATGGGATGGTCGACTTCCGCGCGAAGATGCCGGCCGGCCAGGGACTCTGGTCGGGCCTGTGGCTGGCGAGCGCGAGCGGTGACGCAACCGAAATCGACGTCCAGGAGATGCTGCTCGGCAACACGCACTCCGTGTACGGGAGCCTCCACGACTGGGGCACCCCCTACTGGGCCGAGACCCAGAGGACGAGCGAGAGCGCCGACCTCTCCGC
>PKXR01000130.1:4455-8847 GCA_003133485.1 Candidatus Dormiibacterota bacterium | reverse complement strand
CCTCCGGAGCTGCGCGCCAAGCAGCGCCAAGTGCGCTCGCTCCAGACCCGCAAGGACGAAGCCGTCGAGAAGCAGGACTACGAGGCCGCCACCAGGCTGGACGAGGAGGCCAAGCTGCTCAAGGCCGAGTACGCTATCGAGGAAGCGGCCTGGCGCGATGAGTTGGGCAAGACGGTGCCCGAGGTCAACGAGGAGAACATCGCCGACATCGTNNCAGCGGCTCTTAGCCATGGAGTCGGAGATTCACAAGCGCCTGATCGGACAGGAAGAGGCAGTCAAGATCGTCTGCCAGGCTGTCCGCCGGGCCCGGGCTGGGCTCAAGGACCCCCGACGTCCGATCGGCTCCTTCATCTTCCTGGGACCCACCGGAGTGGGCAAGACCGAGTTGGCGCGGGCGTTGGCCTCCTTTCTCTTCGACAACGACGACGCCTTGATCCGGCTCGACATGTCCGAGTTCGCCGAGCGCCACAGCACCGCGCGCCTGGTGGGCTCCCCGCCCGGGTATGTGGGATACGACGAGGGTGGGCAGCTGACCGAGGCGGTTCGCCGCCGTCCCTACAGCGTCGTCCTGTTCGACGAGATTGAGAAGGCGCACCCCGACTTCTTCAACATGCTGTTGCAGATCCTCGAGGACGGCCGCCTGACCGATGCCAAGGGCAAGGTGGTCAGCTTCGCCAACACCATCGTGATCATGACCAGCAACCTGGGCATCCAGGGAATAGGCTCGAATTTGTCGATGGGATTCCAGACCGGCGTCCCTGGTCGGAGTGGGGAGGACCAAGAGCACAGCAAGATGCGCGAGCGCATCACCGATGAGCTGAAGCGGGCCTTCCGCCCTGAGTTCCTCAACCGGGTCGACGCGGTGGTGGTCTTCCATCGCCTGCGCACCCATGAGACGCGGCAGATCGTCGACCTCATGCTGGTGCGGGTCCGCGAGCACTTGCAGCGACAGGGCCTCAGCCTGTTGGTCACCGATCAGGCCAAGGACCTGCTGGCAGAGCGTGGGTTCGACAAGCAGTTCGGGGCTCGGCCGCTTCGTCGGGTCATCCAGTCCGACATCGAAGATCCGCTCAGCGAGGAGTTGCTCAAAATCGAGTTCACCCCCGGGGATCTGGTCACCATCGACGTTGAGGACGGCAACATCCGAACCCATGTGGTCCCGGGCCCGCCCCCACCTCCCGAGCCAGTAGAGGAACAACCCCCGGCTGTCGAACCGGCCGGAGCGGGGGCCGCCGGTCCTAGCGGCGACGGTGGCGGACCAGTCTGAGGCCGGGGAGACACCCGGAACTGTAGCCGCCGCCGAAAGCGCTAACCAGACGCTGGGAGAGCGCCCCGGCACAGTGCGCGCCTCGCGCATCGCCAGCCTGCTGGGGATGTCGGTGGGGGCCGTCCTGGGGACCCTCTACAGCACCGTGGTAATCGCCACCTTCAAGGGTGCATTCTCGGGCTGGGAGGCGAAGACGGTGGCCCTGGTGGTGGGGCTGGGTCTGGGCTGTGGAATCGGCTACCTGCTCGGCCCCGCGCTCAGCGTTCGGCCCTACGCATGGGCCGAGGAGGAGCTGGCGAACATCCCGCTTCCCGAACTGATCGGAGCACTGGCAGGGGTAGTCGTGGCCTTGGTGATCTCCGCCCTGGTGGCCCTGATCGCCTCGGGACTTCCTGGGGGACTGGGCTGGCTGGTGGCGGTGGTGGTGGCCTTCATCCTGGTGCCGCTGGGGGTTTCTGTCGGGCGCCGCCGACGGCGCGATCTGTCCCGACTGGGCCTACCTTTGGGGGTCGCCGCCGCGCCGCTGGCGCGGGTGGTGGTGGACACGAGTGCGGTTATCGACGGTCGCCTCCTGGACCTCGCCCGGTCGGGATTCTGCCTCTACGAATTGCTGGTACCCCAGTTCGTCCTGGCCGAGCTGCAGTCGGTCGCGGACTCGGCGGATCCCATCCGCCGGGCCAGAGGTCGGCGGGGGCTGGCGATGCTCGAGGAACTGCGCTCGCTGCCGGGGTTGGATCTCGAGTTCCCCCAGATCGATTACCCGTCAATGCCTGAGGTGGACGCCCGGCTGGTGCGACTAGCTCGGGAGCAGCGCGCGGCGATCTTGACCGTCGACTTCAACCTGGACCGAGTTGCTCAGATCGAGGGGCTCACTGTCCTGAATCTCAACCAGTTGGCGACGGCTCTGCGCCCAGCGCTCGTGCCCGGTGAGAAGCTGGAAGTCGACGTGGTCAAGGAGGGGAGGGAGGCCGATCAAGGGGTTGGCTACCTGCCCGACGGGACCATGCTGGTGGTGGAGGGGGGTCGGACCCACCTGGGGGAGCGGGTCACGACGACCGTGCGGAGCGTGATCCAGACTGCCTCCGGCCGAATGGTGTTCGTGCAGGCNNTCAGCTCCCGGTACCACCGCGCTAGTGCCGGCGGCCGGATCGGGTGCCCGGTTTGGCGGGCCCAAGCTCTGGGCTGACCTCAGCGGCCAGCCGGTTCTGGCGTGGGTACTCCAGGCCCTGGGGGACCCCGCCAGCGGGGTTGACGAGTTGGTGGTGGTCACTGACCCGCGAGAACACCGCCGCGTCATGGAGCTAGCCTCGGCGGCGGCGCCCCGGCTCGGATGCCGCTGCGTCGAGGGTGGCGACAGGCGGCAGGAGTCCGTCGCCCGCGGGCTTGGGCTCTGCACCCGGGAGATGGTTCTGGTCCATGACGGCGCCCGGCCAGGCGTGACCTCCGAGCTCTGCGCCAAGGTGCTCCGAGCGGCGCGCGAGGTGGGAGCCGCTACCGCCTGTGTCCCAGTCCCTGATAGCACGGCCATGGTGCGGTCCGGCCGGGTGGAGGAGATGTTGCCACGGACCGAGCTGGCGGCGATCCAGACGCCGCAGGCCTTCCGTCTTGACCTGCTCATCCGGGCTCACCAGGAGGCCATCGCGGCCGGGCGGAATGCCGATGACGACGCCGCCTTGATACTGGCGCTCGGCGAGCCGGTCGCGGCCGTGTTGGGTGATCCCCGCAATCTCAAAGTCACCCGGACCGAGGACATCCTGGCTTTGCGTTCCTGGCTCGGGAATGGGGCGGGGGCTCGCCAGTGAGCAAACGGCTCCTTCCTGGGGTCGGCCTGGGGGTGGACGTGCATCGCTTTGGAGGCCCGGGTCCAATCTGGCTCGGCGGCGTTGAGATTGCACACGAGCACGGCCTTCTGGGGCACTCCGACGGTGACGTGCTCTGTCATGCCCTGGCCGATGCCCTGCTCGGGGCTTCCGGGCTTGGAGACATCGGTGAGCACTTCCCATCCAGCGACGAGCGCTGGCGGGGAGCCTCGTCCCTCGATCTGTTGCGCCGGGTGGGCGAGCTGCTGGCAGCCGAGGGCATCGAGATTTGGGGCCTCGACGGGACCGTAGTCGCCGAGGCCCCGCGGCTCGGCCCTTTCCGCCAGGCTATGGCGGCTGCTGTCGGCGCGGTCCTGGACCTTGATCTGGCCTGCGTTTCCGTTAAGGTGAAGTCCAGCGATGGCCTGGGTCTCACTGGTCGGGGTGAGGGAATGGCCGCCCTGGCGGTCGCCCGAGTAGGCACCGGAAGTCGGACCGACCCGGAATAAAATTAGCCGGGCATGCCCATTCGTCTCTACAACAGCCTGACTCAGGAAGTGGAAGTCCTGCAACCGCTGCAGCCTGGCCGAGTTCAGATGTACACCTGCGGGCCTACCGTCCACGACCGGGCCCACATCGGCAATTTCCGAAGCTATCTGGCTGAGGACCTGCTGCGCCGACACCTGGAGGCCCACCACTTGAAGGTGGAGCAGGTGATGAACATCACCGATGTGGATGACAAGATCATCGCCAAAGCCGCCGCTCGCCAAGAGTCCTTGGCTGAATTCACCGCCCCCTTCATCGAGGCCTTCTTTCGGGACTTGGACCTGCTCGGGATTCAGCGGGCGGAGCAGTTTCCCAGAGCGACCGATTATCTGGGCCCGATGCGGGCGCTGGTGGAGCGGCTGGTGGAGACCGGTCACGCCTATGAGAGCGAAGGCTCGGTCTATTTCCGGTTGGACTCCTTCCCCAGTTACGGGAAGCTTTCGCGCCTGGACGTGAAGGGACTAAGTGCCGGGGCCAGCGGTCGGATCGACTCCGACGAGTACGAGGCCAAGGAAGCGGTCCGGGACTTCGCCCTCTGGAAGGCCGGGTCCGAGGGAGATCTGGCCGCCTGGCCATCTTCTTTTGGCTGGGGCCGGCCAGGCTGGCATCTGGAGTGCTCGGCCATGGCCATGGAGTTGCTGGGGGAGTCGATCGACATCCATTGTGGCGGCGTCGACAACAAATTCCCCCACCATGAGAACGAGATCGCCCAGTCTGAGTCGGCTACCGGCCGGCCCTTCGTTCGGCTCTGGTTCCATGTCGAGCACCTCCTGGTGGAGG
>PKXR01000130.1:0-4439 GCA_003133485.1 Candidatus Dormiibacterota bacterium | reverse complement strand
CTGCACTTCCGGGAGGAGGACCTCGTCGGGGCCTCCGAGTCGCTGGACCGGCTCGCTACCTTCTGGCGGAGGTGTGCCGCGGCGCACGGGAGCCAGCTCAAAACCGCCGGGTCGGGTGACCCCCTGACGGTGGCCGCCCAGCGAGCTAGTGATCGCTTTGAGGCCGCCATGGACGACG
Organism: Candidatus Dormiibacterota bacterium; assembly: GCA_003133485.1. The sequence continues at coordinate 4,261 of PKXR01000130.1, read as the reverse complement.
ACCTGANNGGTTGTGGGGCCGCCCTCTCGACCCTGCGCACTGCCGACACTCGACTGGCGGTCATCGAGCGGGCGGCCGTGTCTGAGGACTCCCAGTTGAGCCCAGAGGAGCAGCAGGCGCTGGACCGTCGCGAGGAGGCACGCCGGAAGGGAAACTTCTCAAAGGCCGACCGGATCCGCGATCAGCTACTAGAGCTGGGCATCGTAGTGGAGGACACCAAGGAAGGCACCCGCTGGCATCGGCTCTAATGCCAGAGATTCTGTACGGGCGCAACCCGGTGCTGGAGGCGCTGCGGGCGGGACGGAGAATTCGCCGCTTGCTGCTGGCTCCGGGCCTCAACTCCGATCAACGGCNNAGGAGCCCACGGCTCGGGGTCGGCTCAACGATGTGGCGCACACCGAGCACCACCAAGGCGTGGCGGCGTATTTCGACGGCCGGCAGCTCGCCAACATTGAAAGCCTGCCGGGGCTGGTGGCAGACCACGATCCCGGGTGGCCGCCGGTCTTCCTGTGCCTGGATGAAGTTCAAGATCCTCAGAACCTTGGATCGCTGGCCCGCACCGCCGAGGTGCTGGGCGTCACCGCCCTGATCCTGCCGCGGCACCGCACCGCGCCCGTCTCCGCCGCGGCCGTCAAGGCGAGCGCCGGGGCCATCGAGCACCTCCAGCTGGTCCGAGTGGTCAACTTGGTCCAGACCCTGCGCGAGCTCCGAGATCTCGGCGTCACCGTGGTGGGCCTAGATGCCGCGGGAGATAGCCGCTGCGACCAGGTCGACCTGCGGCCGCCGGTAGCGCTGGTGGTCGGGGCGGAGGGAGAGGGGCTCCGAACTCTAACGCGTCGCCACTGCGATGAGTTGGTGTCGATCCCGATGGGGGGGCGAGNNGGGCGAGTCCAATCTCTGAACGCGTCCGTTGCTGGCGCGCTGCTCATGTACGAGATGGCTCGACAGCGGCGATTCAGCTACCCGGCAGCCCCCCCCGAAGCCGGCTGACCGGCCCCGCGCTGCCTATACTGCCGAACTGCCCGGACTTCGCCGACGTAGCTCAGTGGTAGNNCCGCTGAGCCCCGCTTCGATTCACCCCGGTTGCAGCACCAGTTGCAGCACGAGGACCGGAATGCCTCTGGCCGTGCCGTTGCCCAGAATCGCCGCCCCGAGGGTAAGCTGGCGCCGTATCCCGATGGTCAGGCTCAGATCGATCGGCCTGCCACCCGTGGAGGCTTCGAGCTGGCGCAGAAGGTGACGGAAATCTAGGTCCTGCCGGTCGCCCTAGACTCCGGCCCACTGCCGGGCGGTGCTCAGAGCTGCCCTAACCGATGTCGAGAAGCGCGTCAGGTCGTCCGGAACGCTGACCGTTTGGCCGACGATGCGGCCGTTACCGGCTAGAGGGTGCGGCGAGTGCGAGCCTAGGTCGCCGGCCCGAATGTGACCGTGACCGACACGCCCACGGGGAAACCCACCGTGATCGAGTAGGACACAGCGTCGTGGCCCTTAGCAATTTCAGCCAGCTTGTCTTGGAGCTTTTCCAGCCACTCTTGGAGCTTGTCGGGAAGCCGCCGCCTATCTTGAAGTCAGCCCTTCAACCTTCCAGACGTGGGCTCGCGGGTACACCCGCACCCGTGAGGAGAGGCTGCCCAGGATCGCCCCGCCAGTGGGACCCGTAACGTTGTCGGAGTAGTATTCGCCTAACCTCTTCCGAGACCCCAGCTAGCGAAGAACGGGAGGAGTCGACATCTCGGTGCAAACAGTGGCCGCCCAAGAGCTCCGGAGTCGGCCCAGCCTCTGGTCGGCCGTTGCCGCCGTGGTCGGGCTTGTGACTTTCGCGGTGGGGATCACCATGTCGGTCCTGATTGGCAGAGCTGACGGCGGCGACGACGGGCTCTGGGTGGCTGTCTGGTTGTGCGCGCCGGTGGTGGGCGGGTTGACCGCTGCCCTTCGCCCGCGCAACGCGGTTGGATGGGTGCTTCTCGGCGCGGGCGTGGTTGGAACGGGTAGCCAGTTCCTCTTGGCCTACTCCCCCGCGCTACCCATTTCAGGCCTCGAGGCGGTGGCCCTCGCTGCCAGCGCCCCGGTCCTCTATCTCGCTCTGCTGTTGATCGCTCTATTGGTGCTGCTGTTCCCGAGCGGCACCCTAGCCCCCGGGTGGCGACGATGGCTTGTCAAAATTGCGGCGGCCAACTACGCGATCGCCTCCCTTGCGTCGTTCTTCCTGCCCACCATCTCGGGAGACGTTCGCAACTACCACAATCCGCTCAGCGTCGCGGGGCTCGACAAACCGGCACAGCTCTTGATTTCTGTAGCCACCACCCTGTTCGTCGGGATCTTCCTCGTGGCCGCAGTGGACGCCGTCTGGCGGCAGCGTCGCTCATCGGGCATCCAGCGGCAGCAATTCAAGTGGCTCGCCTACTCCAGTGTTCTTGTGTTCCCGGCGCTTGTCTTCGTTGTAGTTACTCCGGGCAATTGGTGGGTCTCGGTGCTGCCTTTGGTCATCACCGCTAACACAATGGTCGCCACCATCGGGCTTTCCATCGTGCGGTATCGCCTCTACGACATAGACCGACTGGTCTCCCGGACGGTCTCCTACCTCATCGTGGTCGGTCTGCTCTTTGGGGTCTACATCGGCTGCGTGTTGCTTATGACCACTATCCTTCCGCTCCGCGGCAGCGTCAGTGTGGTGATCGCGGTCCTGATCGCGGTCGCACTCTTTGCCCCGTTAAGGTCGCGCGCCCGCGCCACCGTGGACAAGCGGTTCAATCGCTCTCGGTACAACGCGCAGGCGGTCGTCGATGCCTTCGCAAGCCGCCTTGGCGAGCAGGTCAGTGTGGAAGCCATCAGCGCCGATCTGCTGGCGGCCGTGGACCAAACCGTGCAGCCGACCCACTCAAGTTTGTGGCTGCGCGGCCCCTACTAGGCGGCACAACTCCCCTTCGCCCCTCTCGGATCCCAAGCCCGCCACGATAGTCCTGGCTGCGCCCGCGTACACGAAGGCTAGCGGGTTGACCACCAGCCAGGGCAGGCAGCCGCCGCAGTCGGCACAGGCCCGGACTCGCTGGAGGGCGATCGCCACGACGGGAATGGTAGCGATAAGCGCGGCGAGGCTATTGATAACTCCGGCGTCGCCGCGCAGCTATCGAGGGTCGTCAGTCCCGCGAGTCAGCTCGTAAAGGCGGGACGGGCCAGACCCGCTGGGGGGTAGCCAGCCAAGTCTGATCGCCGAGATCTGGCAGTCTCGGTTGCCCGTACCCACCGGCCCTGTGAGAGGCACTTTCTAGTCTCCCGGAGAATCCGTTAGGAAGCGATTAAGTTCGGCCGCCTCGGACCGGATGGCCGACAATCCCATAGATGCCCACCCCCGTGGTCTTCTCCTGGAGCGCTGGCAAAGACTCCGCGCTCGGGCTTTGGACGCTCCTCCAGGACCCAGCCTTCGAGGTGCTGGCCATCCTTACCACGCTCACCGAAGGCTACCAACGGGTGAGCATGTCCGGGGTGAGGGAAGAGCTCCTCGATTGCCAGGCCGAAAGGCTCGGACTGCCCTTGGTCAAGGTTTGGATCCCGCCCACCTGCCCGAACTCGGTTTACGAGGAGCGAATGGCTCAGGCTCTGGCTGCCGAGCCGCTCCGCAGCGTCCGCCACTTCGCCTTCGCCGACCTCTTTCTTGCAGACGTGCGGGTCTACCGGGAAGAGCGCCTAGCCAAGGCGGGAAGGGAGGGGGTCTTCCCACTCTGGGGACGGGACACCGCGGAACTTGCCCGAGAGCTAATCGCCACCGGGTTTCGGGCCACCTTGGTCTGCGTGGACCCTAAGGCGCTCCCCACCTCGTTCGCGGGGCGGGCATTCGACGAACAGCTCCTTGCCGACCTGCCCGCCACCGTTGACCCCTGCGGCGAGCGNNCGCCCATGTACCGCGCTCCGATCGGTTGTCGGATGGGCGAAGTGGTGACGCGGGACGGCTTCGTCTTCTGCGATGTCCTGTCCCTCGCGTCCAGCGACGACATCGCCGGCCTCACTCCAAACCCGTAAGACCTGAGTGGGGCGGGGTATCGAGATGCCGGGGTCGGCCAAGCAGTAGCGGGAGAACCCTGCAGTTGGGAAGGGGGTCCGCACCGCCCGCCGCCCTCGCGTCCCCGTCCAAAGCAGTTTCGGGGCGCGGGCGGTTAGAGCGCGGTTATCCTCCCGCCACCCAAGTAGCCCGGCCCTCCGCTCTGACCCGGCCAGCTTCAGGGTTGCCTTCGCGACCTCGCTCATCCGCACGGTGATGCCTAGA
>PKXR01000238.1 GCA_003133485.1 Candidatus Dormiibacterota bacterium | reverse complement strand
CCTGATGTCTTCCCGCATGTGGCTGATCCCTCCCGGCAAGCCTTGGTTTGGAGTGTTGTCTTGGCGCCCACCGCTCGGTGGGGAGTCCGTCGATTGTGGCAGTTCGCCGGGTGGCGGTTCCACCCGCAACAGAACTCGCCGCGGATATGGCAACCTAGCGCCTACTCATGAACCAGGATGCGGCGGCGCAGTCGGAGCCGGTGGCGGACCTCAGCTCGAGCCGGCTCGGCGTGGTGGGCGCTGGGGTCATGGCCGAGGCCATGATTGCGGGTTTGCTGCACCGAGGCCTTTTGAGCAGCTCCCAAGTGGTCTGCAGTCACCCGAGAGCCGAGCGGGCTCGTGAGCTGGAAGACCGCTTTGGGGTTACCGTGGTCGCCGACAACACCGAGGTGGCCCGCGGCGCTGACATCCTGCTCCTAGCGGTTAAGCCCCAGGTTCTGCCCCGGGTGCTGCGCCAGCTCAGGGGAGCGGTGGGGCCGGAAACCCTGGTCATCAGCATCGTGGCCGGCGCGAGTTCCTCGACCCTCAGCTCGAGGCTTGAGCACCGCGCAATCGTCCGGACGATGCCCAACACGCCGGCGCAGATCGGAGCTGGGGTCACTGTTTGGTTCGCTACCCCCGAGGTCTCCCCCGAGGCCAAATCTCAAGTGCGGGCGCTGCTCTCCGCCCTCGGCACCGAGCTGGAGGTGGAGGAAGAGCGCTCAGTGGCGATGGCCACCGCGGTCAGCGGCACCGGGCCTACATACACCTTCCTCTTCTCCGAATCGCTAGTGGAGGCGGCGGTCCATCTCGGATTCCCCCGACACTTGGCTCGTCTGCTGGTGCTCGAGACCCTGCGAGGATCGATCGAGTTTGCGATCCAGACTGGCGAGCATCCCGCCCAGTTGCGAGACATGGTGACCTCTCCCGGGGGCACCTCGGCTGAGGCTCTGGCGGCGCTGGAGCGTGGGCGCTTCCGGACCGTGATTGCAGATGCCGTGTGGGCGGCGTTCCGCCGCACCTTGCAGCTGGAGGCCTCCCTGGAGGAGGGGCACCCCGGGACTGCTCCAACCGACCCGGCACCCTCCAGCTAGCTCCCCTAACGGGCGCCGCGGCCCAGCCTCGTCGGCAGACCGGGCGCCCGGAGGGTGGCCAGCTACGAGGTTCCGCTAGTCGAGCCGGACATATTCGGGCAGGTCATGGAATTCGTACCGCCGCCGGGTACGGTGCTTGATGGCGTGCTGGTCGACGTCGTGGAGGCGGCCACCTAGGCCGCCGTGACGCCGCTAGAGGCGCTGGCCGCGGCTGCGGTCGTCAGGGAGAGGCGACCCCGATGCCCAGCCCGGTCAGGCCGGCGGCGGTGGCGCCGACCAAGAGTATTCGTTTTACAGTTCGGATCATCAGCGGCTCCTCGTTGGCGGCCGACCCCAGTCGGTTGTCGACCGGGCGGTTTGGCCGTAGCCCTAGTGAACATCCGCCACCTGAGCGAGCCCTGATAGCCGACTCACAATCTGCCGAGAACTCTAGGCCCCGCCACCGGAGCGTCGACGAGCGAGCCGGTTAGCGGACCAGCGCGGGCGGCTACCTCCGGGCACCACACTCGCCGGGAAGCTCAGCTCAGCTGACGCTTCACCTCGCCAGCTGCGGCGATCAGCTCGGGGGTGCTGAGGTTCGGGTTGCCGAAGGTGAAGCCCCCCATCCCGGCGTCCAGATAGGGCTGTAGCATCTCGGCCGCATGGTCCGGCAGGATCGGATCTCCGGTCATCGCCAGCCGCTCTGGGGGAATGCGCTCTTTGAGCTGGCGCGCCTGGGCCTCGTCCAGGGCCAACAGGCACGGCGCCATGACCGTCTTGAGGATCGTGGCTGGATCGCGGCCCTCCTCCTCGCAGTAGCGCTCCAGGATTCCGACCTTCCGCTTGATGTCCTCGAGACCGGGAAACCAGTTGGAGATGTCAGCGTACTTGGCGACGATCCGCAGCGTACGCTGCTCGCCCGCGCCGCCGATCAACAGCCTTGGCCCACCGACCTGGATCGGTCGGGGAACATTGAGCGCTCGGTCAATGCGAAAGTATTTTCCAGTAAAGGTTGGGCGCTCCTCGGTGAACATGAGCTTGGCGATGTGGGCGGCCTCGTCCAGCCGGTCCATACGTCTGCCGAATGGCGGGAATTCGAATCCGTACCCGGCATGCTCGTCCTCGTTCCATGCCGCCCCTAGGCCGAGGATCGCGCGCCCTTTGGAGAGAACATCCAGGGTGGTGACCATCTTCGCCAGCAGTGCGGGGTTGCGGTAGGTGACCCCAGTCACCAATGCGCTGAGGTAAATAGTCTTGGTCCGCTGGGACAATGCCGCCAGAGTCGTGTACGACTCCAGCATCGGCTCGGTTTCCGCACCGACGTTACGGATTTGATAGAAGTGGTCCATCACCGTGACCATGTCGAAGCCAGCCTTCTCCGCCGCCACCGCCGTATCGGCGACGTGGTCGAAGAGCGCGTCATCCGCGATACCGGGAAAGCTGTAGTTGGGCAGGTGGTAGCCAAAGAACGGTGCAGCCATGGCAGGTCCCTCCTCGCGACAGATGGCGGTGACTGGGTACGGCAGATCGACTATAGATGGGACCGTGGTCGCGGCGTCGGCTGGAACCGTACGGCCGGGCCCCGCCACTCGTCGCCCGGGTCGCTCGCCACTCCCGCGCAGCACTCGCCGAGCGCATCAACGTCACCAGCCACGTGCCAGCAGGGATGGGACGGAGCCCTTCGCTGCCGCTTAAACCCTAGAAGTAGCTGCGCTATCCGGTGATGAGGGTTCTCACGTTCGGCGTCCCCGTCCGGGTTGACTGGTCGTGGCTGGCAGTTCTGTACTTCCCGCGGGACGGACTGGTGGTCAGACCACAGACTATGATCTCATAGAAGTCGCTGTTGTTGCGCGAAAACCGCTGAATGTTTCTATAGAAAAGCAGACACACTAGGGCGAAGAAGTTGCCTGCACAGTGGTACATGCAGGTATCGCGTTCCGCCAAAAGCGCCGTCAACAGCCTATACCAAAACCTGACGTCTCCGCTGCCGAACCGATCACTGCGGAGTGCACGATAACGGTGGTTGCACGCACTTTTCCGGTCGACGCCACTGCCCTGCTCGATGGGGGCGCTTACTCGAAATCATCGATGGTGACGTCAGGTTCTGCGCGACGAGCTTGCCCCCCGCAGCCCAGCCCTGCTTCACGAGATACTCGCTCACCGCGATGAAATCGCTGAACGTGTTGGACTTGTTCAGCATCTTGCCGTCGTCGTACNNCCGTGCCGGGGCCACTCAGCCGGACCAGGAAGATGCCGTCGGCCCCGAAGATCTTGTTGGCTATCCCGGGCACGGTTGTAATCTCGAACGGCATGCTGGCCGGGAAGAGCCCAATGTGGCCGGGATGGACCAGGATCTGCTCCCCCTGGGCCAGATCCTTGCGCACGATCTCACCGGACAGCTCGACGAAGAACTGGCCAGTCCCGGTCACCTTCTGAAGTCGGAAGCCGTCCCCACCGAAGAGCCCCGCTCCCAGCCGGCGCTGGAATCCCAAAGAGAGTTCCACATCGCCGGTCGCACAGAGGAATCCGTGCCGCTGGACCAAGAATCCCTCGGGGATCACATTGATGGGGAGGATCGTGCCGGGCAGTTTGGTGGCGAACGCCACCTGTCCAACTCCGCCCTGGGCGGTGTATTCGGTGAGGAAGATGGAGGAGCCGCTGGCGGCCCGTTTGATCGCTCCGAAGACGCCGCTCTGGCCCAGCGCCGAGGTGGTGGTGTGCAGGTTGATGTTAGGCGACATCCAGGAGAGCTCTCCCCCCTCGGCGACCAGCTTCTCGCCCGCCTGCAGGGTGACTTCTAGGACCGGAAGCGTCGTCCCGATGATCTTGGTCTCCATGCTCGACTCCCTCCTCTAATTCGGATGATCGACCGGTGCTGGTCGGAAGGGTATTCGATGCGACAGTGTCTGAGGCTGACGCGGATCGCGCCGTTTCCCAACCCCTTGCCAGATCTCCCGCGGGACCTCAAGATATTGTGCCTGGAACCTTGACAGCCCACTACATGTAGCGGAAAATCTCCTCAATCGACGCTGGTCTGCGGACCGGACCGGACTGTGGGATTTCGCTGGGATTGGATGCGGGAGGAGGTGACATGGCCGAGAGCGCTGCCATTGGCGGACACATGTACAAGGACGAGGTCCTTGANNCCCTTCCAGATGTTCACCCTCTGGATGGCCGCCAACTTGGTGCTGGCGACCTGGGTGATCGGCAACCTCGCGGTCGGGACCTTCGGCGTCAGCATGGTGGGGGCCTTCGTGGCGCTGGCCATCGGCAACATCCTGGGCGCGGTCCTGCTAGGCCTGCTAAGCACCTTCGGCCCCCGCTTGGGAGTGCCCCAGATGATCCAGTCCCGGGCTCCGTTCGGTCTCCTGGGTAACTTCGGTCCGGCGGGGCTGAATTACCTGGCAGGGATCGGTTGGTTCGCAGTGAACACGGTCTACGGCACCTTCGCCTTGGCGGAGCTCGCCCATCTCAACTACTTCATCGCTCTCGCGATCATGGTGGTNNCAACATGATCCACGCCTTCGAGAAGTGGATGAGTGTGGCCCTGGTGGCGGTCTTCTTGATCCTGGCCGTCTTCACATTCAAGGCTGGCCACTACGGCCTGCCGTTCAACCCCAAGGCCCCGGTACCGTTCGGGGGACCGACGGGCGGGTTCATCATCACGATCGGGTTGGCTCT
>PKXR01000112.1 GCA_003133485.1 Candidatus Dormiibacterota bacterium | reverse complement strand
CGCCCCATAAAGGGAGTTGCGGAGGGTAGGAGTGAGGCCGGGTGCGAGGGATACGCGTGGCGCTTTTCGGTGCGGTCCCCCGCGAGATCAGAGGATGGACGGGCGGGAAACCCTCTTGACTCCACGAGCCGTTGACACTTGCCCGTGCGGTGATCCGGTCGAAGCACGCTTCCGACGCCACGATGAGAACCCGCATCCGGTGGGTAAAGTGTGGCAGATGCGCGAGGCCAATTCGGGCTTGAGCAGACCTGCGACGGCACAACCCCGCGGGGTCGACGCCCCGCTCGCGCGCCATTTTGGCCGGACCACGCCCGACCCACCCCGACCGAGCTCCAGACAGCACATCGTTGGTGTGCGGACTCCGGAGGGCGCGAACCGACCATGAGGTCGCTTTCCGCCGGGGCAGCGGAGGACACCCACGGCGAGAACCGCTCGGCTACAACGCCTCTGCAATCGCGGCTCTCAGACCCGCCCGCGTTCCGGTCGGCATCATCATCACCCCGATGGGGTCGAGCTACACGGACCACGCCACCTGCGCGGCGGCGGGTCTCTGCCGGCGTAGCACCAGCACAAGCAGGGGTCGGGAAAGGTACCACCCGTCCACCGACCTTCACGGTCGCGGCTGCCGCACCGCGCCGACTGGTCGGCACCCGCAGGGTGCAGGTCGCAGCAGGGGGCAATTGGAGCGAGCGGCCAAGATCACCCTCGCCCTCGAGGTCTCATCGGGCTGCCCCGGGTCCGGGGGCCCGGGCTGCCGACGCCCTGAGCGGTGGCGAGCGCGCCGCAAAAGCCAGCCCGACGCCGACATTTGACGGCTCCGGCAGGACAACGGGCGACACCTTGGCGGAGGCGGTTCGAGATCACCAAGAGTCTGGCGGCCCGTCTCTGACCGTCTTAGGCACGTTGCTCGGAGCCAAGCCGAGTGACGGGGCCCAGACGGTTGAGGCACACTGAGGTGGCTGATATTGTGTGTCTAAACAGACGCGTGAGGGGTGTTGGCAGATGAGTTCTCCGACCCGTCCCCAGTTGACGGGCAGCTTCGGGATGGTCGCTGCTAGTCATTGGCTAGCTGCCGCGAGCGGGATGGCCATCCTGGAGCGAGGTGGGAATGCCTTCGATGCCGCGGTAGCGGCTGGCCTAGTTCTCCAGGTAGCCGAGCCTCACATGAATGGTCCGGGTGGGGAGGTACCTATCCTCCTGAACGAGGCCCGCACCGGTGAAGTGACGGTTGTAGATGGCCAGGGGCCGGCGCCACAAAACGCAAGCATCGCCGGATTCGCGGATCTGGGACTCGATCTCATTCCCGGGACGGGACTGACGGCCGCGTGCGTTCCAGGTGCCTTCGGAGCTTGGATGTTCCTGCTTGAGCACTTTGGCCGACTTAGTCTGCGACAGGTGATGGAGCCAGTTCTGAGCTATGCGCGCGGCGGGGTACCGGTGCTCCCCTTGGTAAGCTACGCGATCCGAACGTGTGAGAGCAGGTTCGTTGAGCACTGGCCAACTTCCGCGGCGGTGTTCCTGCCGGGCGGCCACGTGCCCGCACCTGGTAGCCGCTTTTCCAACCTTGACCTAGCCACGACCTACGAGCGCATTCTGGCCGCGGGCGAGGCCGGGGGAAGTGGGCGAGATAAGCAGATCGAATCGGCGCGACAATTTTTTTATCAGGGCCAGATTGGGCACGCGATCGACGATTTCTTGGCGACCGCCGAATTGTGGGATGAGACTGGAGCTCGCCATCCAGGTTTCCTCCGGGGTCAGGATCTGGCTCTGTGGGCACCTTCATTTGAGCAGCCCTGCGCAGTGGACTACCACGGAGTGAGAGTTCACAAAACGGGCCCTTGGGGCCAAGGCCCGGTCTTTCTGCAGCAGTTGCAGCTCCTGGCCGCCTATGACCTGAGCGCGTTCGACCCGACTTCGGCAGAGTTCGTGCATCTCGTAGTGGAGTGCGGCAAGCTGGCCTTCGCTGATCGGGAGGCGTTTTATGGAGATCCCCGGCACGTCGAGGTACCCATCGACGCCCTGCTGAGTTCAGCTTACGCAGACGAACGCCGAAGGCTCGTTGAGGAGAGCGCGTCTGCTGAGATCCGCCCGGGCCGACCGGGCGGCCGCGAACCTCGGCTTCCGAGCCCTGAGTTGTTGCGTACGACGAGCGTGGTGGCCACTGCGCCGGGGCGGCCGCCGGATCCGCTCGGACGCGACACCTGTCATCTGGACGTGGTCGACTCCGAAGGCAATATGGTTTCGGCGACGCCAAGTGGAGGATGGCTGCACGGGTCGCCGGTCGTGCCTGGCCTCGGTTTTGCTCTCTCCACGCGTTCTCAGATGTTCTGGCTTGAGCCGGGTCTCGCGAGTTCGCTAGACGGTGGCCGACGTCCGCGGACCACGCTTTCGCCAACTCTAGTTCTGCGTGATGGCCGCCCATGGCTGGCGTGCGGCACACCGGGAGGCGATCAACAGGATCAGTGGTCGCTGTTGTTCTTTCTTCGCCATCTAGACTTCGGACTGAATCTGCAAGACGCGATCGATACCCCAACGTTTCATTCCGCCCATTTCCACAGCTCCTTCTATCCGCGCGCATGTGGGCGGCGCGAGATCCACCTAGAGGGGCGCTTCCCATCCAAGGTGGTCGAAGAGCTGCGTCAGCGGGGGCACATCGTGACGGTCGACGACGACTGGTCACTTGGGCGCGTCACCGCAGTGGAGCAGTCTGAGGATGGACAACTGCGAGCGGGCGCCGATCCCCGCCACGCCCAAGCCTACGCGGCGGGCCGCTAGTGGACCACATTGGAGCATCGTCCGAACGTAGTCAGACACCCGCCCCAACCACGAAGGTCCGCGGGACGCAAGAGGGCCGGTGGTTGGAGGAGCTGACTGAACCAGAGGATGTTGGTCACCCAGAAGTGGTCTCTGGCAAACCCCGGCGACACACGACTCCCGGTAGGGCGGCTGCGCTCTCCTCCGGACTGGAGCCAGGACGACGAGCGCCTGCGATACATAGAGTCGGTCGAGCATGGAGACTGTGAAAGTACGACCCACCCGTAAAGTTCGGGCCTACGAAGAAATCGTCCGCCAGCTTGAATCTCTCATTCAAAAGGGCAAGCTCAAGCCGGGCGATCGCTTGGCCAGCGAGCGCGATCTCGCCGATCAGTTCGGAGTCAGTCGCGTCACCGTGCGCCAGGCTTTGTCGGTCCTCCGAGCGATGGGTCTCGTCGAGAGCCTCGTCGGTGACGGAACTTTCGCGCGCAGGTCCGAGTCGCTGACTGTCGCCGTGATGGCCTCGTACGTAAACGCTGCGAAGAGCACTCTCCTCCAGCAGCTTGAGTTGCGCCGGGTGATCGAGCCCGAGGTAGCGCGCCTGGCGGCTGAGCGCGCGACCCCCGCTCAACTTCGCGAGATCTTCAAGTACACTCAACTGCAGCAACGACGGTTGGAGGCAGGTCTTTCATTCGTGGAAGAAGACAGTGCGTTCCACTTAGCGATCGCTAAGAGTTCTGGCAATGACTTGCTTGTCCGGATGATCCAAGGGATACATGAGCTATTGCGAGGGAGCCGCGAGGAGTCACTCCGATCCCACGACGCGATGGAGCGCTCGCTGGTTGGTCATCAGCGGATCACAGACGCCATCCGCCTACATGATCCACGAGCGGCCCACCGGGCAATGCTTCGGCACGTTCTCGAGATCGAAATGACGATCACCGATTGGTACGAACACCACCCCGAACATTGACAAAGCGTCTCAACGTCGACGCGGCTGCACCACTGCTGCTATGCAGGCGTCTGGAATGGTGTGAGATAGGTGAGCCGGCGGGTCTTCCAGCACGATCGCGGAGGAGACCGTGAGCTCGGNNCCACCGGCCGTAGAGAAGAAGATACCACCGGAACTCTACCCGAGCTCCCTCGAACGCACCGGGACGGCCAGCTCTTGGTGACGACCAGCGCGGGCATCGCCCGCGCTGCCAGCCAAAGGAAGCTTCCAGTCGTGGTCCATCTCAACGGCAGTCGGGCGATAGGCTACTACACTATCGCTAATGGAGGTCTTTCCACGGCTTGGCTTACAGGGTATGTAGCTGGCCGAAAACGCGCGTGGAACGCTCGGGGTGGCAGACTATGAGCGCATGGAGCCGCATTGGGGCGCGGGACCCCCGACACTGTCCACGGCCCCCGAACCCGTACCCGCTCGGAATCGAGCGAACTACAGATATCCGGAGACTGGCGGAGCCGCAGCGCCGAACACGAGTTGAACAGCCCCCCGTTTAGCAGATTCTAGGCGCAATGTTTCCGCCGGTGTTTGAGCAGGTGCGGACGCAAGCCATTTGAGAGGAGGCACGAATGCCTACACCGAAGGTAGAGTACGCCACCACAGTCTGCGTGTCGGTAGATTATGACGCGGCTAGTACCTGGATCGCTTCGGGGCAAACCGGGCTACGTACGCTTTCCCGCGGCGAGTTCGCTTCCGCGGCAACGCCTCAGCTACTTGAGGTGTTTAGTCGATATGGGGTCACGACTTCCTGGTTCATCCCGGGGACGACTGCCCTCCAATATCCGGAGTCAGTTGCTTCCATCGCCGCTGCTGGGCATGAAATCGCCAACCACACCTTGCGCCATGAGGACATCGCTGCTCTCCCAGTCGAAGAGCAGAGTCAGTCCTTGCGACGGACCAACGACATTCTGGAGCAGATCACGGGGCAGCGACCCTCAGGTGCAAGATTGAGCGGCGCCGATCTCGGGGATGGCACGTGTCTAAAGGTCATGGTGGGCGAAGGCTTCCAATATGATTCCAGCCTTCTCGGTGGATATCGGGCGCTTTGGGCACCGAGTCCGCATACCATAAGCGAGGAAGGCCTTATATGCCGCGGCGAGCCACTGGATCTAGTGGAGCTCCCGTTCGCGTGGATTTTGACTGACTTCTCGCAGTTCGAGTTCCACTACGGGGCGCCGCAGTATCGGGCCCTCCTGCCCAACGCTCGACAAGTCGAGGAAGTCTGGAACGACGAGATCGATGATCTCGCACACCGGGACCCCGGTGGCTTCGTGATGATCGTATTGCACCCTCAGGTCATCGGGCGTGGATCGCGTCTGGCAATGCTGGAACGTGTGCTCCAACATGCCTTGACCCTCGGGTGCCGGTTCGCTACTGCAGCACAACTCGCGGAAGAATTTCGGACTGCGGAGGCTAAGAGACGGCAATTGCAGATGAATGGAGCCTGATAGGACGGCACTGCCCGGTGTGCGAACACCCCAAGCTCGCAGTCGACCTGCGTCTCAGATTCTTCGGCAATTCCACGGCCATTCGGACGCGATCTGGCACTGCTAGATCATCGGGGAGCGCGGGCGATTATTGGCGTCGGGCGGAAGTATGGTGTATTTAAGATAGGGTACCGCACGACACTCGGTGCACAACGTTTAGCTGGGTTCCGAATTATACAAGTGGAGCTCCGCAAGTCCTGATTCAGTGAGCGACTCTACATTGGGCAAAGGCTCCCTAGTCAGGAGATTGCCGCAGATCTCCCCGGCGACCACACCGTTGGCGGTCCGGGCCAGCAGGCTCGCATAGTCACTGTCATGTCACCGCACGGTCGACTTCAGATGCATCAGCCCGGCAAGCCGTGGATCGTAGCGGGCGGGATCGCCCGGCACGTGTCGCCGCACGGTGAGAGGTTCGCGCGTAATCGACGAATCCGCACTTTTAGGGGATCGACCGGTCGTTGCAACTCCACTCGCTCGTAGTGACCGCGCCCCAGTCGCTACGGGACGAACTTCGCACCTTGTCGCTAGTGCTACTCGTCGACACCTGTGCCCGGTTTCGCACTCACGGCACGGCCGACGTCACCCAGGCCACTAAGGTAGCCCTTCGGTCGTTAGCCCGCCAGTGGCAACAGCTCGACGTGGAGATTTGGGAACTTGAGCAGGTCGTTGAGCAACTGGTTCGTACCACTGCACCACGGTTGCGGACTCTTCCGAGTGTGGGAGTCGAGGTCGCCGGCCAACTGCTGGAGGCAGCTGGTGATAGCCCAGACCGACTGAGGTCTGAAGCAGCCTTCGGGCATCTTTGCGGTGTCGCGCCGGTCCCCGCATCCTCCGGNNGCTCCAAGGCTGAGATCATCCGATGCTTGAGGCGGTACGTTGCCCAGGATGTATACCGCCACCTCGTGGCGCTTGACACACCATAGGAGAGTCACCCTTGAACTGATCCAGCCGAAGTATCCACCAGGCGCGACCCCCAGGATCCGGCAGCATCGCTTGGGCCGGTAGCCCTGCCCGAACAGGACCGCGATCACCGGGAACTTCCTTGTGGGCGCACCTCACTCTCCGCGCAGAGGGCTGAAGCCTTTTTGGTGATCTCCAGCTCGGTCTCGAGTTCACGGATCCGCTTCCTCGCCTGCGCCAGCTCCACTCGCTCGAGGGTCGGCAGCCCGGGACGCTCTCCCCGATCGA
>PKXR01000081.1 GCA_003133485.1 Candidatus Dormiibacterota bacterium | reverse complement strand
TACACCGGAGCGGGAGCCGTGATCGACACCTGCAGCTCGTTGGCGTTACCTGCGACCGGGGTGGTGGGCGTGATAGTCACGAGAGAGCTGCCCGAGCCGCCGGCAAGGTACCCGTCACGCTGGGCGGTGTTTCTCGCCTCGGTTTCGGCGTCGGAAGTGTCGCCTGGTAAGTAGCTCACACCTGAGAGGGCGGCCGCGGCCGCGGCCTTTTCTTGCTCGTCACTGTGGAAGTAGGAGATGCCAGCATCGACGGCCAGTCCCATGATCGCGAAGAGGACCAGAGCGGTGAGGGCGAAGATCAATAGGACCTGACCCTTCTGGGTCTGTTGCCAAGGCTTCTTGGGAGACTGGCGGGTAGACATGGTCATGAGCCCTCCGGGGGAAAGGTGATGTCGGTGTAAGCGCTGTCGGTTTGAGTGAAGAAGGTCAAGCCGGGTGACGTGAATTTGAAGCTCACCGAGACTCCGATGGCCTGTTCGGAATCGACAGTCTGGTTACGTAGGTTGAGCAAATAGGACCCGACTCGATGCGTGATACAGGGGGCTATCCCGGAACCACCTGTGCCGTTGATCAGGTCCCATGTCTTGGTCCCAGTGCAGTACTCGAAATTATCGCTGTTTAGGGCCGTGGACGGCCCTCCGTAGCCCGACGCCGTACAGGTTAAGACCGGCAGGATCGGACCCGCGCAGGACTTCGGTTCATAAATCTGAATCTCGGTTGTCGTCGAGTTCGACAACTGATTCAGGGCAGGCAGCATTGCCGAAAGGACCTCGTCGTCCACCTGACACGGGTCGTTGGCATTCTGCTGGCATCCGGTGACCGCTGTGCAGTTCGCGCTGCCGTCCACCTCGGGGCAGGTGTTGCCAATCTCGGCGGCGATCCGAGCTCCGTACCCGGTCGCTTGGGCGGCGCTGTCGTTGTTGGCGATGAGAGCAGCCCCGGTCCAGGCCCCGAGAAACACGAACAATATCAAGGGGAAAATGACCGCGAGTTCAATTATGGATTGGCCGCGCTGACTGAGCCGCTTCATAGGCTGAGCGGCTCCAGGCGGAATACCACCGATGCCGCGAGGTTGATGCTCGCGAAGCTTCCGATCGTAGAGAAGGTGAAATAGACCGTTATCAGTGCGAAGGCGGGAGAGCCGCTCAGTCCGGGCCCCTGGGTGGTAGCACGCGGGTAGTCGGGCGGCCAGGTGCAGACAGAAGGACTGTTACAGGTCCAGCCAGATGGACTTCCGGTCGGCCCGGAGGTGATCCCGGTGTAGAGGTACTGCATCTCACAAGGTTTACCACCGCAGCCTGAGGTGTCCGGTGTGAGGGAGTTGCCGGACGGTCCAGACACTGGGTCCTCCTCCTGGACCGTTATCCCCGTCACCTTGGTCAGCACCACGTTGTCGAGGCCCGACTGCTGCATCTGTTGAAGCGCCAGTTGGTCGGCATTGCTGCTGCCACTGGTGAAGGTACCTTCGGTGGCGATCTCGGCCGCTCCCACGTCGGCCGCGTGCTGGAGGGCGTTACGCGAGAAGAGGAGGAGGCCGCCATTGACAATCCCGAAGAAGATCAAAAAGAAGACGGGAGCAATCAGCGCGAACTCAATCGTCGACTGGGCCCGCTGACCCCGGCCGGGGCGGAGCATCAGGAAGCTCAGCACCCCGCGCGGCCTAAGTTACGGGAGGTGGCCGCGCTCTCCGCGGTCAGACTGGGCTGTTGGGGGAGGGTAGTCTGAGCGTCAGCGGTACTCCGAACCACAGCTAATTGCTCCCGCGACCGAACTGGCCCAGCTTCGTCCAAGGTGCACGCGTGTTAGGACCAGCGCTCAGTGGCTGAGCGCACCCGAGTCCAAATGGATGCTTCACATCCCCCAGTTTCATGATGTGGCTGGAGCGTATCCGGGCCCAGTCATTCCCTCACTGTACAAACTGCGACGCTTCTGTAACAGCTTCTTTCACCGCCCAGTTCAGGCCCCCAGCCAGCCAGAAGGGAGAGTCCTCGGGTCGTGGCACTGACGTTGCTCGAGATTCTGCGTAGCTCCGCCGCCTATCTGGGCCGAGCGGGTATCGATCATCCGCGGCTGGAAGCGGAGCTGCTGATCGGTCATGTGCTCAGTCTAGAGCGGATTCAGCTGTACCTCCAGTTCGAACGGCCTCTGGAGGAGCCAGAGCTGGGAAACCTCCGATCGATCTTGAAGCGGCGGGCCGGCGGCACTCCCTTCGCGTACCTCTTGGGGGAACGGGAGTTCTTCGGTCTGCGCTTCGCGGTCCGAGAGGGGGTCCTGATCCCGCGCCCGGAATCCGAACTCTTGGTGGCGCTGGCGCTGGCGCGCCTGGCCAGCAACGAAGGCTCGGCGGGAGGCGCTGATATCGGTACCGGGAGCGGCTGCCTGGGTATTGCGATCGCAATCGGAGCTCCCTCGCTGAGAGTGGACGCAGTGGACGTGTCGGAGATGGCGATCGAGGTGGCTCGCAGCAATGCGGCGCAACTCGGGGTGAGTGAACGGGTCACCTTCTTCCAGGGGTCCTGGTGCGACCCGCTGCTCGACCGCAGCCCCTATGACCTGGTCGTCAGCAACCCTCCGTACATCACCAGCGCCGAACTGGCGGCACTTGAGCCAGGAGTACGAGATTTCGAACCAACTCTGGCACTGGACGGGGGGCCCGATGGGCTAGCACCGTATCGGGCGCTCATGGCGGAGTTGCCACACATAGTGGCGCCTGAAGCCACGATCCTCCTGGAGGTGGATGCCAGCCGGGCGGAGGTGGTGGCGAAGCTGGCGGCTCAGGCTTGGCCGGGAGCATCTCCCCAGATTCACCGAGATCTCGCGGGGCGGGATCGGGTGGTGGAGGTGACTGTGCCGTGAGCAACGTACTCTGGGCTGGCGATCAGGACGGGATCGAGGCAGCGGCCTCGGCGGTGGCCGCCGGAGGGGTGATCGGGTTGCCTACCGACACGGTCTACGGCCTCGCCTGCTCCGCTACTAGTAAGGAAGCAGTCGCCAGGCTCTGCGAGATCAAGGCGAGACCGACAACGCAGCCTCTCATCCTGATGGCGGCCACTAAGGAGGAGATGGACGAATTCGTGAGCTGGCCACCCGGGTCGTCCGAATTCGTCCACCGATTCTGGCCCGGGCCGCTCACCTTGATCGTGAGAGCTCGACCTAAGGCCGATCTCCTGGGAGGCAGAGGCAGCGTGGGTGTGAGGATCCCCGCCCATCCCGTGGCGCTGCTTTTATTGCGGCAAAGCGGCCCTCTCGCGACCAGCAGTGCCAACCGTCACGGGGAGGAACCCGCGATCGATGCGAGATCGGCCCTCATCCAACTGCCCGGTCTCAACGGGGCCCTGGCGGACGAGGAGTCGGCTCCGGCGGTGGGCGCACCCTCATCTATACTCGACCTCACTCGGGATCAGCCCGTCCTAATTCGCGAGGGCAGGCTCAGCGCCCGCGAGTTGGGGGTTTCTGCGTCACCGCAGGGCCCTGGGATTCGGAGGGACTGAGATGGCGATTGCAGAACAGCGGCTCAGTGCTCTGCACCAAGCGGATCCCGAGCTCGCCTCGCTCCTGGAGGCGGAGTTGGATCGACAGCAGTACACGCTGGAGCTGATCCCCTCGGAGAACGTTGCCAGCCCGGCTGTCCTGGAGGCGGTGGGCTCTTGGCTGACCAACAAATATGCGGAGGGGACGCCGGGGAAGCGCTACTACGGCGGTTGCCAGTTCGTGGACCAGATCGAGACGTTGGCCCAGGAGCGGGCCTGCGAGCTGTTCGGCGCAGAGCACGCCAACGTCCAGCCCC
>PKXR01000143.1 GCA_003133485.1 Candidatus Dormiibacterota bacterium | reverse complement strand
AGACGATCTTCATGAAGTTGCGATCGCGCAGCTCACGGGCCACCGGGCCAAAGATCCTCGTGCCACGAGGGTTGTTCTGGGGATTGATTAGCACGGCGGCGTTGTCGTCGAAGCGGATCCTCGTGCCATCAGGGCGCCGGCACTCCTTGGCAGTTCGCACCACCACCGCCTTGACCACATCGCCCTTCTTCACTCCGGAGTTGGGCTGAGCGACCTTGACGGCGGCCACGATGACATCTCCCAGCGAGGCATAGCGGCGCGCGGAACCGCCCATCACCCGGATGCAGAGGATCTCTCTGGCTCCGCTGTTGTCAGCCACCTTTAGTACGGTTTCCTGCTGAATCAAGGATTACCTGGCCTTCTCGACAATCTCAAGCACCCGCCACCGCTTGGTGCGGCTGAGCGGCCGGGTTTCCATGATTCGGACCCGATCGCCCGTGTGGCATTCGTTGGTCTCGTCGTGCGCCTGAAAGCGGTGACTGCGACGGAGCACCTTGCGATACAGGGGGTGAGCTCGAAGGTCCTCGACCTCGACAACCACCGTTTTTTCCATCTTGTCGCTCACGACCAGGCCCACCCGCACCTTGCGGCGTTCCCGCACCAGCGGGGCGGTCTCGCTCATCCCGGGTCTCCAGCCATATCCTCGATCTCCCGGGCCCGGATCAGGGTGTGCACCCTAGCGATCCCCCGCCTAACTTCGCGGATGCGCCGGTGCTGTTCCAGCTGGCCGGTGGCACGCTGCAGCCGCAGTTGTAGGAGCTCCTGACGCCGATCCCGAAGTGCCTCTTCCAGGCCGATGTCGTCCAGATCTCGCAACTGCTGCACATCGACCGCCTGCTTGGTCATTCGCCACCTTCCGAGGTGCCGGCCTCTTCGCGGGCGACAAAGCGGGTTTTCACGGGCAGCTTGTGAGCTGCGAGCCGCATTGCCTCCTTCGCCGTGTCCAAGCCCACACCATCCATTTCAAAGAGAATTCGCCCCGGCAGGACCACGCTCACCCAGCCCTCGGGGTTCCCCTTGCCAGACCCCATCCGGGTCTCGGCGGGCTTCTTCGTGATCGGCTTATCCGGAAAAACTCGGATCCAGATCTTACCGCCTCGGCGGACATGCCTGGTCATCGCCCTTCTGGCGGCCTCGATCTGGCGATTAGTCATCCAGCAGGGCTCGAGGGCCTGCAGGCCATAAGGCCCGAAAGCCAGCGAGGACCCACGATAGGCGGCCCCGGTCATGCGGCCACGGTGCTGCTTGCGGTGCCGGGGACGGCGGGGAATCAGCATTTCAAGCGCCTTCCTTGGGCTTAGCTGCGGCCGGCTTGGTCGCCCGCTTGCGGGGCGCCGCGGGCGCCTTCGGGGCTGCCGTCGCCTTAGTCGCTGGGCGCCGCGGTGTCTTCGGCTTGGCGATCACGGGCTCGGTCGAGGTGCTCCCGGCCACCACCACGGGTTCCGCCGCCGCCTTGGCTCGCGACCTCGGCTTGGGCTTTGGCTTGGCCGGCTCGGCCTCGGTGTCAACTGGGGCTGGCGCACCGTTCGAAACGATCTCAGCAGACTGAGCAGCCGGAGTGGTTGCTTCCTCGACCGCGATCACTGGCGTCGGCTCGCGCTCGACTACCGCCGGGCCGGCGTCGGCCGCGATCGCGGGCTCGACAGCTGAGTCGGGAGGTGGAGCCGCGGTCACCTGAGGCTCGGTGAAGTCGCCCTTGTAGATCCAGGCGCTCACTCCAATCTGGCCGAAAGTGGTCTTGGCCTCCGCCTGGCCGAAGTCGATGTCGGCCCGAAGAGTGTGCAAGGGCACGCGACCATCCCGGTCCCACTCCCGGCGACTCATATCTCCGCCCCCGAGCCGGCCGGAGACCTGGATCCGCACTCCTTTGGCACCGGCTCGCATCGAGCGCATTACCGACTGCTTGACGGCACGGCGGAAGGCGATCCGCTTCTCCAGCTGGTTGGCGACGTTTTCGGCCAGCAGCTGCGCGTCCAGCTCCGGAGTCTTGATCTCCTGGATCGTGACGCGCACCTTCTTTCCGGAGATCCGCTCCAGGTTGTCCCGCAGGGCATCGACCGACGCGCCGCTGCGCCCGATCACGATGCCGGGCTTGGCGGTGTGGATGATNNATCAGCTGGCGCATGGCCAGGTCTTCCAGGAGCAGCTTGGTGTACTCCGGGCCACTGGCGAACCAGCGGGCGTCCCAATTCCGATAGACGCCGAGGCGGAACCCGTTCGGGTGGACTTTCTGTCCCATGCCTGCCCTAGTCCTCCTCTTCTTCAACCGCCGGCGGCTGGCTGGTGGCCGGAGTGGGCCGAACTCGCGCGCGGCCCCGGCTGGGTCGCTCGAGACCGTCTTCCACCACCGCCTTGAGGTGACAGGTCCGCTTGAAGATCGAGAAGGATGCCCCTCGGGCGCGGGGGCGGAACCGCTTGATGGTCGGCCCCCCGTCGACCTCGATCCTCAGCAGTTGTAGCCGATCACGCTCCAGGCTGAAGTTGTTCTCGGCGTTGGCGGCCGCCGAGCGAACCACCTTGGCTACGTCCTCGGCGGCGGACTGCGTCATGAAGGACAGCACCACCAGGGCTTCACCCACCGGCATGCCCTCGACCACGTGAGCCACCAACCGGGCCTTGCGCGGGGGAACCCTGACCCACTTGGCGGTCGCCTGTACCTGCATCGGTTGCTTTC
>PKXR01000047.1 GCA_003133485.1 Candidatus Dormiibacterota bacterium | reverse complement strand
TTAGCTGGGGAGCAGCATCACGCGCTTCAATCGGTTCCCACACCCCGCAAGGCGAGGAACCGACGTGAAAGCACTATTGAGCAAGAAGCTCGTGATCGGCGCAACCGGGCTCGTCATGCTCGCCGGCGCCGGCGGCGCCATCGCCGCAACACAAAGCTCCACAAGTCCCAGCGCCCAGGCCCAGGCCTACATCAACGATCTCGCCGGCAAGCTCAACGTCACGCCGAGCGCACTCAGCGCCGCGATCAAAGCAGCCGACAGCGACCAGATCAACGCCGCCGTCGCCGCCGGCCGTCTCACGCAAGCGCAGGCGACCGCGTTGAAGGCACGCATCCAGGCGAGCACCGTAGCGCCACTGTACGGCGGCGGCTTCCGTGACGGCAGGTTCGCCCGCGGCGGCCTTGGCGTTGGCAGCACCGACACCGCTGCGGCCCAGTATCTTGGCATCACCGAGGCCACGCTCCGCACCGATCTGCAGGGCGGCCAGTCACTCGCGCAGATCGCGACCGCAACACCCAACAAGACCGTAGCCGGCCTCGAAGCCGCGATCACCACCGCTGAAACCACCCAGCTGAAGGCTGCGGCATCCAGCGGGCAGATCACAAGCCTGCAGGAACAGCAACGACTCAACGACCTCTCCAGCCGCATCAGCACGCTCGTGCAACGCACCTGGACCGGCGGTCACGACTGGACCGGCGGAGGCCGCAACTGGAATCGAGGCGGAGCGACCGGCGCCACCGGATCAAGCCTCTTCAGCTCGTAACCGGTTGCTGACAGAGCACGTGAGCAAGCCATCCCGTCGCGCCCCACCGGCGACGGGATGGCCAGCCACCCAGCTGCCTCGGTCCGTTCACGTTTCCCGCACGCGCCTCCCGCTGCTCGCCGCGCAGGGAAGCGCCGACACGATCAACATCCCCAGCGCAGACAGTCTTCGCCGCCGCACCGCCACCGAAATTCGTGCTGACATTGACCGGAGCTACGCACCTCCCGACCTACACCGTCGAGCAGCCGTACCTCTCGATGATCCAGCGCGTCACGATCGCGTTTCTCGACCGGCTACATCAAACGCCAGACCGCGGCGCTCTCGAGCATGCTCACCGCCGAGAGGTCAACGGCATCGCGACGCTCCAAGCCGACCCTTAGCTGGGCACGACAAGCAGGTAGACACGGGTGTTTGGCCGCGTTGCAAATGACGACACGAGCCAGCTTGCCCCCTGATACGTGACGTTACCGCCCGCCGGCAGCAAGCTCGGACCGGGACCATCGGTCGATGCGAGCTGATCGCTTCCACGGCGCACGAAGACCTCGGCTCCGGTGTAGAGGCGCACCGTTGCCGCATAGTCGTTGTAGTGCTCCGGCAATGCGGAGGCCAGCCGGGCCAAGCGTGCCGCCACGCGGCCGAACTCCTGCGCACGGACCGTCTCGCACGGTTCAACCGAGAGCGAGCGGCTCGGCGGCGGCACGAAGACCACCGCCGTAGCAGTCCCGCTGGAAAACGCAAGCAGCGCCTCGGACATCAGCCGGAACGGCACACCCCGGAGCGTGACGGCCTGAGCGCCCCGTGTTTTCCGTTCGTCTTTCCTGGGCTCTGGGCGGCGACCGCCGAAGCTCTACTTGGTCAGCCAGAGGTCGCCCGAGCTCGACTCTTCGCCATCTGCCAGCTGGCCGGCCCGGCCGGTCAACTGTCGGAGGTGGCCGACCCCGAGACCAGCGCCCTCTGGGGCAACTATCCTCAGGTGCAGAGCCACGCGGCGCTGGTCGACGCGGCACTGGCCATCTGGCCCGCAGATCGATTTCTGGAGAACTGAGGCGACCAATGAGCGCCCATATACTGGGTGGTGCAGGAGCTGGGACTGCCTTGAGCACTCTCGCCCCGTTCGTCTAGTGGCCAAGGACACCGCCCTCTCAAGGCGGAGATCAGCGGTTCGAATCCGCTACGGGGTACCACATTCGCCGCTTCTGGCGGCCATCAAAGGGGAGCCGTGAGCAACACTCCAGATCAGTCGACGACCCCGCCGCGTCCTCTGACCAGCCTTCCGGTAGCTCCGCATGGACACCAGATCCAATCCGCTCATCGAACGGTGCTGCCCGAAGAGGACCCCCAGTCCCTGACCCTCTTGGCGGAGATCCTGGCCACTTCAGGTGACGCCCCCGGGGCAGATCGGCGGGACCCGCTCAGCGAGCTCTGCGCCGAGTACCCCTCGTTCCTGGACGGCTGGGCCCGACTCGCCCAGGCGGCGTATTCGGGCGGGGATCCCGTCGCCGCCTATGCCTTCGCCAGGGTGGGTTATCACCGCGGTCTCGATCGGCTGCGCAAGAACGGCTGGGGAGGCACTGGCCAGGTGCACTGGGCGGAGCCCACCAACCGGGGTTTCCTACGGAGCCTCTATTTGCTGATGCTGGCCGCAGCGGCCATCAGCGAGGACGATGAGGCGTCCCGGTGCCGCCAGTTCCTGCTCGACTTGGATCCCGACGATGGCATCGGGGCGGGTTCAAGGCCCGCTCCAGCTCAGGGCGAGCTGGTGGGGTCAGCCGAGCTTCCCTGAGGAAGAGTCGGCTGGTCGTCGCCCGACGGCGGAGCGAGCTTCCCGCCTTTGGGAGTTGGTCCCTTGAACCCGGCGGCGGTCCGATGGCCGCCGCCGCCGTAGCGGGCCGCGATCAGGCTGACGTCGACCCCCCCTGGGGTCGAGCGCAACGACCAGCGTGCCATGTCGCCGCTGCCCTGCCACCACACCCCAGCGAAGGGATGTCCAGCAGCAAGGACGTCACCCAGTTCACTCTGGAGCACGGCACTGTTGACCGTCGGCACTGACGTACCCAGTATCTCGACGAGGCTTGCGTGGGCGGCCACCCGCTCGACCATGCGACGCTGGTAACGGAGCAGGGCACGACCCTCAACGCGCAACTGTTCGACATCAATGGAATCCCATGTTTTGAAGTCGAAATCGTGTGCACGTAGGGCCGCTGAAACCTCCTCGCTCTCGGGTAGGTCATGGCGCCACAGATCACGGTCCTGAACGTAGCTCAGCAGCGGTGGAACGGGCGTCTCGTGCAGATACTGCCAGGCCATTACCGCACCACTGCGGTTCATGTCGAAGACGCAGTAGGGGAGGTCCGCCAGCTCGCTGGCGGCGGACCGATGGTGGTCGAGGACAACGAGGCTAGCCGAGGACTCGGCCAGCCTCTCGGTGGTTCCGCGGTCGTAGGCGAAGTCCGCCATCAGGACATGTCGGCCGTCGGTCTTCGGGGGCGGATCACCGTGGCTGACCGGCACATAGTCGGCGCCGTCGCCGTAACGTTTCCAGGCGGCGAAGGCTGCCCCGAATCCATCGGGGCAATCGCCGTGGTACACGACTAGTGGACGCGAATCCGACTGGGTGGTCCCAGCCGTGCGCTCAGGCGCAGGCCCCAGCGATGAGGTCTCCCCCTCTTCAGAGTTCATTTATTTAGGGGTAGATAAATCCCAGCACGCCGTCGGAGTTGGGGACGAAGCGGGTATCTTCATGTCCGGCGACGTAGTTGGCTTCTTCGACGACGAACCCCTGACCATTCGTGCCGTCTCCGGTCTGGATGACCCAGGCGACGTGACCGAGGGAACTGTACGCGCCACCGCCGCGCCACACGACCATCGAGTTCACCTGGGGGGCATCGCCTAAGGGGTATTGTCCGCTGGCTTCATCGCCAGAGATCCACCCATTAGCGTTCGCCGCCCAACTGACATACGCCTCGGACGCCACGAACCAAGTGCACTGACCGACCGGGTAGGCATCGGGTTCGGAGCCTAGATTCGGGTAATCCGGATCCGAGTAGACGTCTAGGATGGTTCCCCCGTCCCCGAGGGATCCACCCCCAGCGGAGGCCGCTTCTTCCTCCTGCAGGACCTGGATCTGGGTCGAGAGGCTCTGGATTTGGGCGGAGATCTGGCCTGCCGCTCCGGTGAGGCTGTCCTGCTCGGCGCTGTACGCGTTCTCAGCTGCCTGAAGTTGATCGCTCTGGCTCTGCAGTCCGGTGACCAGGGTGGCTACCTGCTGCTCCTGAAGCGTCTGCTGGGCTTGCAGCGTCTTCAGGGCATTGGTATCGGCGATCAGCTGCTTGGTCAGCGAGTCGAACTGCTGCCGCACCGTCTGCAGGTCGACTGTGTCGTCTACTAGCTTGGAAATGCTGGAACTGTTGGCGATGGCCGCCGCTAGCGAGTTGCTGGAGCCCCTCTGGTAGAGGATCGTGACCAGAGCGGCGAGCTGGGTGCGATCGCGGGTCATCTGGGCCTCAGTGGCGGTCAATTGATTGGTCGTTGCCGTGAGCTCAGCATTCGCCTCGCTCAGTGCGAGCTGCTCCTGGGAGAGCTTCTGTTGGATCGCGGTGATCTGCTGCTCAGTGGAAGCTGCCTGCTGCCCTGCCGAAGCCGCCTGTCCCTGCAAGGATTGCAGTTGGCTAATCAGGGCGTTCTGCTGCTGCTGCAGGGCTCCGATCTCGGATTGATAGCTCGCGGAGACGGTTCCGGTCGTCATAAGCGACGCCGCCACCGCGGCAATTCCGAACACGCCCAGCTGGGCGCCGACGCGTAGGGCTCGCTTGATTCGAAATTGAGACATAGGCTAGGACGTGAGATGTGATTGTCTCGGCCCTTGACTCTAACAGCGATCACGGTGGCCTGCACGTTCAGTGACAAGTTCGTACTGAAGTCACCCGTCGGGGACTCGCCGATCTGGGTCGGCATCAGCATGGCCGCCGCTTCCGCCACGTTCGAAACCACTTCGAGATCACGGGAATGAGCCGAGATCGGAACCGCTCGGCAAGCACCCCCCAGAGGGGAGCAGACGACTTCGGGCAGCACCCCAAAAGCAGATGGTCAGCCCGGCCTCGCCATCGCTGCCGTCCATTACCCGCTCCCAGAACTGAGCCAGCAGTCACCCTCGGACGCGGGTCAGTAGAGCCGGCCGGAGCATCCGGCGGTCCATCTGGCAGTTGCGTCCAGTTTGGATGCATCTCGACCGGGCGGGCCGCTCGGATCAGCCGCCAATCGAGACGATCCTGTGGCACTTTCGTTCGCCAGATTTTCATACCGAGAAGCAAAATCGAAGTGACTCGTGAATACGAAACCTAATTCTGCTGCTGCCGCGCTGTCGGAACTCGGTTCCGTCATCGAACGCGTCCGCGCCCCATTCCAGCGCTCTGGCGAACAGCGCGACCAGCTCCGGCGAGCGCTCCCATTCATGGGACTGGCGGTGGTGGCGGACCTCACCGCGGCGCTGCCCTCGGGCCCGAGGTATGTCTTCCCGTTCGTCATCGGCACGCTCCTGCTGGTGGTGGTATGCGCCGCATGGTTCCTTCCCTCGGGGAGGTTTCCGCAGTGGGCGACGGTGCTTCCGGCCTGCCTCTACGTCCTTTCCGCGGCGCTGGTCATCATTTCCGTGGGCACCCTCGAGACGGGGATGGTGCCGATCTTCCTCGTTCCGATTCTGTGGACCGCGCTATATCAGCCCAAGTGGCAGTCCGCGGTAGTCGTCACGGCGTGCATTCTGGCCATCGTCGGACTCTCCTTGGCGGAACACGAACAACTCATGTCCATGGTTCGCCGCGCTGCGTTCTGGGGGGCCACCAGCATCGTCGTGAGTGTGGCGACCCATAGCCTTCGTGATCGGCTGCACCGGGCGCTCGCCGAGCGCGAGGAGTCGCTACGTCAGGCGGACGGCCTGAGCCAGGCGGCCCAGCACCTCACGTCCTTGCTCCACCCCGATGCGGTGCTCTCCGAGGCCAGTCTGCTGGCCGCAGTAATGGTCTCGCCGCCGGGCGTACCTGCCCGCCGGGCTAAGTATTTCCGGATCGACGGGGACACAGCTACGGGGGAGTGGGAATTCGACGAGACCGACGACCGCTCGACTTCTACCTATCCACTGGCGGAGCATCCCTACCTCACCAAGGTGGTGCGGACCGGCGAACCCGCCTGCGGCGCCTACGACCTCGATTCGGTAGGCCCGACGTTGCGACAGAACTTGCTGAGCACCGGCACGACCCACGGCGCCTGGATTCCGATCGCGCCCAACGGCGTTCTGCACGGAGTGCTCACGGTATCGGCCAGGGGGATGGCCATCTCCGAAGAGCTGTTCGCTCGGGCCATTTCTCTGGGCCACATCGTGGAATTGGCGCTTTCCAATGCGCTGGCCCTGCAGGCGAGCAAGCGGGAGGCGGCCACCGACCCGCTTACTGGGCTAGCCAACCGCCGAGGATTCGAGGCCGAAGTGGCGCTACTAAGAGGTCGTCGTTCATTCGCGGTGCTGGCCTTGGACGTGGACCGGCTGAAGTTGGTGAACGACACGTTTGGCCATGCCACCGGTGACTCCTTGCTGCTCGGCATCGCCCAGGCCGCGACGAGGGTCATGCGTCGGGGCGACTTGATTGCCCGCACCGGCGGTGACGAATTCGCCGCGTTCTTGCTAGATGCTGGCGAGGAAGGCGCGACCCACGCAGCTCAGCGGATCCTGGAGGCCCTGAATCTGACCACGATCAACGGGGCGGTCCCGGCCGTGAGCATCGGCGCCGCCTGTGGCTCTCCGGATGCGGACCTCATGGAGGTGCTGAAGGAAGCCGATGCCGCGATGTACGTTGCCAAGCGCCAAGGCGGCAACTCCTACGTGATCTCAGAATCCGGCTTCGTAGCCGACAAGGCCGGGTGAGCTCCTGGCCGCACCGCTAAAGGCCAAACCCCCCTCCCTACGGGTCCTGCTTGGGGTCGATGGTTGGCTTCTCGGGTCGCGCCGTGATCGAGGCGGACGTGCGCTTGGGAGCGGCCCGGTGTGCGCGCCGCTGCCGGGTGACCTGGAGCAGGTTATCGAGTTCCTTGGTGGGCGCTCGGTGCGGCGGGCGCACCGGAACCAGCGAGGACTCCAGCCGCCCCTTGCGGGTCCCCGACCAGGGTCCGGGTGGAGCATCGACCAGGGTGGCGAGGTGGTAGGCCATGCTTTCGTAGTTCACCCGCCACCCACGAAAGTGCGGCCAAGCCTCTTCGGCGCTCCGCTCGGCCTCCCAGCCGACCTTCAACACGCGGTTCACTCCGTACCGGAACTCCTCGAACGTGAGCTCGATCAGATCATCGGGATGAGGATCCGCCGTGAAGGAGAACCCGGTAACCCGGGAGAGAGAGCGCAGGCAGACAACTCCCATCCTGATGAACGGTCGAGTTGAAGGGGGGGCGGTGAGAGGGTTGAGCGCCAGGTGCATCGCTGCCGCGTCCATGCAGGCGAGTAGAGCCAGGGTCCACGAGGTCCTTGGCTCGGGGGATCGGAAGTAGAGCAAGGTGGTGTAGCTAGTGTGACTCTCAGCTATATCGGCCGCCCACTGCTCCCAGTCGCGATAGAGATCGGCGAGATGGTCGAGGTTATCGATGAGGGCATGGCGGGCCAGGATCTCCGGGCCCCAGGGAGGTGAGCCACTACTGCTGTCGAGCATGGTCACTAGCGTCTCGCGCTTATTGAAGGAGCTGTACAGGGTGGGCAGATAGGAGATCTGAAGGGCAACGACGATCACTCCGGATGCCGTCTCCAGGAAGGCGATGGCAGTTTCCAGGCCGGTTTCCGCACGGGCGATTCCCAGCGGCAGGATCGAGGAGGCGCTGAGCCGGATGGCCTCGGCGTAGCTCTCTGAGCTGCTCCCCCAGAACAGCAGGCTGAAGCCCGCCACCAGCAGGCCGATCCAGACCACCAGCCGCACGACCAGGAAGAGAGGAGCTCCCTGGGCCAGGATTCCATCTCGGGCCATGTAGTCCGACTTAGTTCGGGCCACGAACACCGCGGCCCCCTGGACCGCCGCGGCGACGACTGTCGAAAGCCGTGATGAGACCGCGCGCGGCACGATCACCGTCCGAATCACGCTGCCAAGGGTCCCCAGTGTCAGGAACAGCCCAGCCAGCACGCTGAGGAGGCGGACCGCAATCATCGCCTCCCCTTCTAGCAGATCGCTTCGTCCGGGTCCCCCGCCGGGGCCTTACCGAAGCCCTGCCTGGGGGTGATCTAGCTGGCGATTCGTTGGGCGAACGTCCCCGGGACGATCGCGACAGCGATTTCTTCCGGCTGCTGGTTAAGGTTGCGGCCGGTCGGCAGGCGCAGGCAATCGAGGCTGCGCTCGAGGAGCCGCCCGCGAGTTGGCCTCCAGGGCTGCACCGGTGAGTTGCAGGACCGGTCGCAGCCAGTTGGCGCGGCCTCGCTCGGCTGGCATGGCGGAGAGAGCCGGTGCGACGGGCGTCACCGAGCGGGTGGTGACCACGCGCACCCGCCACCGACCCAGAGTCCTCTTCACCATCTCAATTTCGGTGTGCTCGACTGCGGCCGGTGCCGACTCTGAAGGAGCATAGGCAACCAAGGTTCGGTGGCGACCATGGGTCCACCACCACCAGCCCAGACGGGCGGCTAGGGGCGCCATCGCCAGCAGAGCGGTGGCCACGTGGGCCCTGGCCAGCGAGCGAGGCTCACGGCCCATCAACTCCGCGACCAGGGGGTGACCGGGTGTGTTCTTCAATCTGGTCAGATGGTACCGATCGGGACGGTTCAGCGGACCGTCGGAGTGGAGCACCCCCAAGGACACCGGAGCCTCTCTATGCGGGGGCTTGATCCGAAGCGGGAGAGGCTGTCATCGTCGCCGGCGCCTCCATTTTCTCAAGGGCGGCGATCACCTCCCGGGTCAGGCCGGTCGGAGTCGAGGCGCCGGCCGTTACCCCCACGCGATTGCAGCCGCCGAACCATTCGGGCCTTAGGTCCGCGACGGTGTCCACCAGATAGGCGGGACGGTGGGCCAGCTCGTGCACCACCTGCACCAGTCGCTGACTGTTGCTGCTTCGGGAGCTGCCGACGACGATCACCACGTCGCATTCTTTTGCGGCTTCGACCGCCGCCTGCTGCCGCTCCTGGGTGGCACTGCAGATCTCGTTATGCACCTCGATGTGAGGAAATCGCTGGCGCAACCGATCGATCATCGCCTGGGTGTCCCACAACGAGAGGGTGGTCTGGGTCGTCACCGCCAGCTTCTCGGAGTTGATCTCCAACTGATCGACCTCCGCCACCGACTCGACCAGGTGGAACGCGTCGGGAGCCTCGCCCAGCACCCCCTCGGGCTCGGGGTGACCGTTCTTGCCGATGTAGATGATCGTGTAGCCGTCCTCGCGGAGGTGGCGGACCAGGTCATGGGTGCGGATCACGTCGGTGCAGGTGGCGTCGACCACGTTGAGCCCCTTCGCCAACGCCCGCTCCTTGACCTCAGGCGAGACTCCATGGGCGGTCAGCACCACCGTGCCACTGTCGACCTGCTCGAGCGCCTCCAGCCGGGAGGGGGCGTCGACCAGCCGGACCCCGCGCTCTCCGAACTCGCGGGTCACGTGCTCGTTGTGGACCAGGTAGCCGAGCATGGCCACCGGCTCGTTCGGGTGCTGCTCTGAGGCGAGGCGGAGGGCCCTGATCGCCTCCACCACTCCGTGGCAGTACCCGCGAGGCCTGATCTTGACGACCTCCATGAAGCGATCCTATCAGTACCTCTGAGATCGCTCCAGGGAGAGAGTGGCGCTCGGAGCGCCGCTCGGGCGGTGCCTTCCCGCCAGCAGGAGCCAAGAGTAGAGGAGCAGGCCGGTCACTGCTCCCACCCCCAGCTTGGCCACCGGGGCCAGGCCGGAAGGGGTGATGAAGCCCTCGATCAGCCCCGCCACCACCAGCAGGCAGGAGGCGCCCAGCGCCAGCTCCACCGCTGGCCGGGCGGCCGCCGCCAGCGCCGCTCCCCTGGTCTGCAGG
>PKXR01000184.1:411-2562 GCA_003133485.1 Candidatus Dormiibacterota bacterium | reverse complement strand
GGAAGTCCTCCGGTCCCGTGGAGGCCTCCTTGCTCAAGCGGCGGGAGGCTCGAGCACCGCGGCCGGAACCGGCCTCGGCGGGCGGTTGGTCCGCCGCCAGGCAATGATCAGCAGCGGGACCCCCAGCACCAGCACCCCCAGGGCCGTCAGCTGGGCCTGCTTCAAACCGAAGGCGAACACCGGGACGTTGACCGGATTGCGCAGGAAGAAGAGACCGATCTGGGTGATCGGATAGAGGATCAGATAGGCAATCCCGATGATTCCATCAGCCACCCCCCGGCGGCGCAGCCAGATGAGGCAGCCCAGCACCAGCAGGATCACCAACGCCTCGTAGGCGGCCGCCNNGTTGCCGATCCGCCCGATCGGCTGGCCGACGCACGCGAAGAGCACGGCGGCGTCCAGCAGCACCCAGAAGTTCACGCGCTCGCGCCAGGCCATGAAGAGCAGGGTCGCGGTGCCCAGGAAGATGGCCCCGAAGAAAGCCATCCCGCCCTGCCAGACTGCGAATGTCTCCAGGGGATGGGTGAAGTAGTAGCCGGCACCGGACTGGAGGTCATAGAAGAGCCGGCCGCCGATGAGGGCCAAGACGATGGTCCACAAGGCGATCCAGCCGGACTTCGACCTGGGAATTCCGTGCCGTTCGGTGTACGGCAGCGCCACCTGCAGTCCGACCAGAATCGCAACCGCATAGCCGACGCCGTACCAGTGGATCGCCAGCGGACCTAGGTGGAAGACCGGGTCGATCCCGATCTGGATCACGCCCATCACGGGGATCACGCCTGGATCAGCTCGATGTCCTGATGGGTCAGCAGTGCCTCGCCCCGGCCGCCGTCTTCGGCGACCCAGTTGGCTACCTTGTTGAGCATCTCATCGGCGTGGCGGCGATCGTTGCTAACGCAGGCGACCCCGATCACCGCCAGCTGCCAAGAATCCAGGCTCTCGACCTCGGCCACCGCCACGTTGAAGGTNNTGGCTCTGCGGCAGGTGCAGGGTCAGCACCAGGCTGCCAATGACCATCCGCTTAGTCTAGTTGCGGGCTAAGCGGGATTCGGCCGGAGGGTGGTGGGGCGCGGTGCTCGCCCTCAGGCTGGACGAGCCTGAGCCGGAACGGCTTTGCCCCGGTCCCTGCGGACAGTGACAAGCCCGCGGCCAGCGACACCACCACTTCCCCAGCGCGGGCCGGCATAGGTGTTTTCCCGCACCTTCCGGCGCCTCGCGGACTCCAGCGCATAAGCTGCTGATCGCACCGGTGGACCGCCGGGGAGCCCTCTCGTGATCTGACCGAGGGCCTCTCGTTAGGCAGCTGGGGCGTGAAACCACGCCAGGCCTTGATGGGCAGAACCTGAGGGGGGCGATGCGGAGCTTCGGGGGGCTACTGGCGGCGCTGGTGAACCTGGACCATCCCGGGCGATACCTGCACTGGTCAATCTTCGCCGTCTCATTGGCGAACCTGATCGTCATCGCCGTCATGGTGGTGATCTTCGGTTTGGCGCTGCTGCTGCCCTTCCCGAACCGGCGCCACCGGGCGGGCGAGCCTGCGGCGGCGGCCCCGATCTCCGTCGCACCGGCGACCTCGGCCCCCGTGTCGGAGGTCGGGGCGGACCACGAGGAAGAGGGCATGTGGACGGCCCGGCTCCGGCGTACAGCGGTGGGGCTTCTGCCGCCCGCGAAGTTGCTGCCCGACCGCCAGCCCGCCTACGTGGCGTCCTGGGTGTACGTGTTCGGGGTCGCCACCCTGGCCGCCCTCGGGATCGCCATCGCGTCGGGGCTGGCGATTGCCCTGGGCGGAGTGGATTGGTGGCACACCAATCCGGTCGGCCACTTCTTCAACAGCCTCCATCTGTGGAGCGTGGAGCTGTTCATGGCCTTCATGGTCATCNNCCCTGACGTGGATCACCGGGGTAGTCGCCTTTCTGGCTTCGGTGGTGGAGTGCTTCACGGGTTACCTATCCCAACAGAACTTTGACTCCCAGTGGATCTCGACCAGTGGCAAGGACGCGATAAACGCCACCGGTCTGGGCGCCTTCTTCAACTTGCTGAACTTTGGCCAAATGCTCCTCTGGCATGTGGTACTCCTCCCCCTTGTGCTGGTAGCCATTGCTGGGATCCACGTGCTGCTGGTGCGGGTGCGCGGCGTGTCCCACCCGCTGC
>PKXR01000184.1:0-326 GCA_003133485.1 Candidatus Dormiibacterota bacterium | reverse complement strand
AGACTGCAACCTACGGCCCGCCCTACAACCACGGGACGGCCAGCGTCCAGAGCGTGGGCGGCGTGTCGTGGGAGCTGCTGACCGGAGTGCTCGAGCCTATTCACCCCGCCCAGTCGTTCGTGCTCTCTCCGTTGTCCAAGGTGGCCCCCGCCGACCCGCAACTGGCCGTGTCTCTGGATGCCTACCGGGCCGCGAGCAACTCCCAGCGGCACAGCTGGGCCAACGCCTATCTGAAGGCCGTCGTCCACGTCGTGTTCCGGGCGGGCGCCCCCGTGATTCCAAGGGCTGCCGACGGTCCGGTGCCGACGCTGCTCGCGACCGAGCTA
>PKXR01000078.1 GCA_003133485.1 Candidatus Dormiibacterota bacterium | reverse complement strand
GACCAGATCATCCCCAAGCAGTTCCTGAAGCGCACCGATCGAGACAACTACGGCGATGCCTGCTTCTTCGCCTGGCGCTACGACGACCAGGGCCAGCCGCGAAGTGATTTCGAGCTGAATGACCCCGCCTACCAGGGTGCCAGCATCCTGATCACGGGGCGGAACTTCGGCTGCGGTTCCTCGCGGGAACATGCCGTTTGGGCGCTGTTGGGGATGGGCTTCAGCGTGGTCATCGCCCCATCTTTCGCTGACATTTTCACCGCGAACGCGCTGCAGAACGGACTCCTGCCGGTGCAGCTCGCGACTGATTCGGTAGCTCGCCTCCGCGAGCGGGCTACGCAGGGCGGCTACCGGCTCGCAGTCGACCTGGAAAAGCAGCAGGTGCGTGACCATGGTGGCTCGATCGCCGACTTCGTCGTTGACCCTTTCTGGCGCGACTGTTTGCTCAGCGGACGGGATCCGATCGCCATGGCCTTGAGCCAGGAGGAGGCGATCGCCACCTACGAGATGAAACGGCCCGGGTGGCGCCCGGTGACCACCGCTGAAGGGCTCTTCTCTTAGCGACATTTGCAAGCGAACCAGCCCTTCGCTAGGTCTCCCCCGGCAGCCGCGCACCACATCCCAACCCCAGCTCTCCGCCCCAAAGGCTCCGCCGCCCAGATTTTCGAGCTGATTCACGCAGCGGCAAAGAACCGGTGATATAAGTCGATTTCCGGCTGACGCGCCGCCCTAGAACTTGTACAGGCGAGCGGTGTTGGCGCGGAAGATGGCGTCCTCGACCGAAACGAGCCAGGGCTTCCGGGCCCCGCGGCTGGACCAGCCCTTTCGCACCGAGGTCCAAGCATCTCGTAGCACATGGGCGGCGAACCAGAAGGACTCGGGCGAGCCGTGCCCGTCGGTACCACAGAGCACCCTTGAGGCGGGGGCCAGCTCCAGCACCCGCTCCAGCCGCTCTGCGACCCGCGCCGGAGCGAACAGGTTGAAGAGTGAGAGCTCGGCGTAGACGTTGGGGCGGACCAGAGCGAGGTAGGCCAGCTCCTCGTGCCAGGGATAGGAGCCGTGGATGAGCACCACTGTCGCGGCCGTCCCCTCGGGGGTAAGCAGCAGCTCCTCCAGGAGAAGCGGGTTGGAGTCGCCGAGTCGGATCTCGGAGTCACCGAATCCGGTGTGGAACTGAATTGGCAGGTCGAGCTCGGCGGCCCAGCCCAACGTCTGTCGACAGATCAGGTCACGCAGCGCCTTGCCCCGCCGGCGGGTGGGAAGTTGCGTCGTGGTGCGCAGCGAGGCCTCCGCCTCCTTCAGGGTCGCGTTGGGGTCCACCTTGAGCCCGGTCCGGTAGGCGAGGATCGTCTTCAGCCCGACGTAGCCCTGGTCCGGAGCTTGGCGCACCGCCGTCTCAGCGGCCGCGCGGATCTCCGAGGCCGTCGCCTCGTCGGCGATGAGCTGGTCCACCAGGGGATCTAGGCGCATGATCGACCGGACCGTGGTTCCGGTAAGCGCGGCCATCTCCTCGGCCACCGGCCCGGGGTCCGCCTGGTATTTGCCGGGGTCCAGCACCACTCCCTCGATCTGGGCATCGGCGAAGAGTCCTGCCACGTAGCCCGGCCAGTGGGCGCTGGCCTGGGACCGGGCCACCCCCAGTTCCTCTACCTCGCAGCGGAGATATTCGGCCAGCCTCACCGCCATCAGCTCCTGGCTTAGCCGACCGGGGGCCGCCTGAGCCCGGCGCGTCCGGGCGTCGTCGTCCTCGGCCATCTCGAGGGTGATCGAACTGAGGTCGAGCGGCATACCCTCGCCCGTGATCGGGTGGGTGTGGCTGTCGATCAAGACGAAGTAGGTGGGTGGGCCGGGGTGGGGGCCGGTAGGCCCCCACCAGTAGCCCGGTTGCGGATGATCTGGGTGCTCGCCACTAGCCGGTGGCGGCCGCGGGCTGATCCAGGATGGCGGCGGTCTCCCCGCCCTCCTCGCCCAGGATGGAGCCAATCTGGCCCACCTTGTCGGGTGCGTTCTTGGAGAGGTAGACGACGAATGCTATCCCCACCACAAGCCAACCCAAGTTGACATACGGCACATAGGTGTAGGGCGCCGGCGGGACCGCCCCCGAGTACACAGAGCCGTACACGGCCAGCCCGAAGACCGCGATCCCGATCACCGGGATCAGTCCGTGGATTAGCGGGTTGTAGCGCTGAGAAATGCGGCGGAAATAGACGGATCCGCCGACGCACAGGACCACGTACACGAGGCACACGGCGATTGTGCCGACACTGGCGTAGAAGAAGTAGTTATTGGCGGGGCCTAGGTTCCAAAGAATCCCGCTCACAAAGGCCGAAACGGTGGCCGCCCCGGCGAGCATCAGGATCGCATTGGTCGGAGTGCGCGTGACTGGATGGGTGCGTCCCAGCCAGGCCGGCAGCACCCCCTCGCGACCCATCGCAAAGAGGGTTCTGGTCGCGGCCGTGGCGCAAGCCAAGCAGACGATAAAAGCCGAACCGATGGCGGCCAGGTCGACGATGATCATCATCGGAGTGCCCACGTAGGTCTTGGCCAGAGTCGCCAGGATGGCGGGGTTGCTGGCCCAGGCCGTGGAACCCGCCTTGTTGACCCCCACTCCGATGGCGATGTTGTAGGTGGTCCAGACGTAGAAGACGATCGCAAAGCACACCGCCACGAGAACCGAAATGGGGATGGCCCGCCTCGGGTTCTTGGTCTCCTCGCCCAGCACCGCCGCGGTTTCAAAACCGATGAAGGAGGTCACCCCGAAGATCAGGCCGTAGAAGATGCCGCTGAATCCTCCCTGCAGGGTGTGCCCAAAGGTGAAGGGCTGCAGCGTCTGCCCGAACTTGCCTCCCTTGGCGGTCAGGATGACGTCCAGGACCACGATCACCGCGACCGTGACCATGCCAATCCAGAGCAGGGCTCTGGTGCTGATCTTGATGCCTCGGTACGACAGGGTCACCAGGCAGGCCATTCCCACGAGGAAGATGGGGAACCAGAACCAGCTGGGCATTCCGTGCCAGACCTCGGACTGGATCAGGTTCGCGGTGAAGCCGCCCACTCCGCTCATGGTCATCGGCACGAAGCAGAAAAAGCCGAAGAAGTACATCCAGCCGGTGAGAAAACCGACCCGCTTACCGAGAGTCCGGCTGGAATAGGTGTAGGCGTAGCCGGCCGAGGCCATCCGGCGGGTGAAGCCGATCACCACGAAGGCCAGCGCCAAGCATCCGATGCCTCCGATCAGGAACGCCAGCGGAGTCGAGGTGCCCGAGAAGGCCGCCGAGCCGCTGGTGTTGTAAGCCATGGCCATCGCCGGTGAGAGCACTGCGATGGCCATGGCCACCGCGTCGATCGTGCGCAGGCTCCCCTTGCGCAGCTGGCCGGTGCCCTCCTGGCTCCCGGCCCCGGAGATCGCTTCACTCGTTGCCATTTAGGTCCCCTCCTTTCCGCTTCTGGGTGCCCCCGCAGGCGACCCTTCTTCCTCCAGCGGCACCGGCGGCACGTACTCCACCTTCAGCCCCGATGCCAAAGCGTTAGATCCATTGAAAAAGTCCACCACTGCCATCAACTCCAGCAATTCGGAGTCACCGAACCCCAGTCCTCGGAGCGCGTCAATGTGGCTCTGCAGGCAGTAGTCACAGTTGTTGGTGGCGGAGACCGCCACCGCGATGATCTCCTTGGTCTGGCGATCCAAGGCGCCCTCGGCCATCACCGTTTTGAGCTTCTCCCAGGTGACGGCCAGGAAGGCCGGCTGGTTGGCGAGCGCCTTCCAGTAGTTCGGCACTTTGGCCAACTTTCGACTGGTCATGATGTCTTGGTAGACCTCCTTGACCAGTCCCTCGGCCTCTGACTCCTCGACAAGATGTACCAGCGCCATTCCCACCCTCCTCGTCGGCCGGCTCTATCAGCGGCTCGCGGGCAGAGCCACAGGCTCGACCGCGGTACGCCACCTGGCGAAGTCCTCCACCTGGCCCCGCACGATCTGCAGGTACCAGCGCTGCAGCACTTTGGTCATCTCGCCCAGCTGTCCGTCCCCGACCTGTCGGCCGTCGATGCTGCTCACCGGGGCAATCTGGACCCCGGTCCCGCAAAGGAAAGCCTCATCCGCCGCCATTAGCTCGCTGCGGTCGATCTGGCGCACCTCCTGCGGCCAGCCTTTCTGCTTGACCATTTCGATGACGCAGTCCCTGGTCACCCCGACCAGCACGTCATCGGTGACCGGTGGGGTGATCACCACCCCGTCCTGGACCATGAAGAGGTTGGCCGAGGAGGCCTCGGCCACGTGACCGTCATGGGTCAGCATCAGCGCCTCGTCAAAGCCCAACGAACGCGCTTCGTCGGCCGCCAGGGCGGCGTTGAGATAGGCACCGGTCGGCTTGGCTCGAGCTGGGATCGCGTTGTCATCGATCCGGCGCCAGCTGGAGGTCATCATTCGGAGTCCCTTGTGGATATCCAGGTAGTCACCCATCGGCAGGGTATAGCAGCAGAATTCGGTGGGGATCCCCGACAAAGTGACCTTGATGGTGTGGCCGCCCTTGTAAATGATCGGGCGGATGTAGGCATCCTGCTGGTAGTCGTTGCGCGCCAGCAGCTCGAGAACGATCTCCTCGAACTTGTCGACCGTGAGCGCAGGATCCGGCTCCAGATGCAGGATCTTGGCTGACCGCAAGAGGCGCTGCCCGTGCTCTTTGAGACGGATCACGAAGAGCTGTTCACGCTGATCGCTCCAGTAGGCGCGGATCCCCTCAAAGCAGCCGGTGCCATAGTTGAAGGCATGGGAGTGGATCGGGACCCGGGCCTGGTCTTCATGTACAAACTTCCCGCCGAAGTAGACGGTCTCACCAGATTCGGTCATACGTACCTCCCCATGCCACCGCTCACGTCGATCGACGCACCGGTGATGTAGCTGGCCCGCGAACTGGCCAGAAAGGCGACCAGCCCGGACACTTCGTCGGCTTCCCCGAACCGGCCCAGGGGGACCTCGGCGGCCGCCGTCTGAGCCAGAAATTGGTCCTCAGTCAGCTGGGGTGCTCGTCGCTGATGGATGTTGCGCCACTGGGGCGTGTGGACGAAGCCGATGTTGACGCTGTTTACCAGGATCCCCTCCGGCGCCAGCTCGATCGCTAGCGCCTTGTTGAAGGCCAGGCAGGCTGCCCGGTCCACCGAGGTGGCGAAGAAGGCCGGGTCGGGCTGCCGCCCGTAGATCGCGTTGATATTGATGATGGCCCCGCCTCCGGCGTTCCGGAGGTGTGGAAGCGCGGCCCGACTGCATCGCATCTGGGAGAAGAGCTTGACCTCCAGGTCCGCCTGAAAGTCCGCGTCGGTCAGAGTCGCGAAGGTCCCGGGGTGGGCTCGACCGGCATTGTTCACCAACACGTCGAGACCGCCCAGCTCGGCCACGGAATGGCCGATGAAGCCCTCCACCTCGTCCGCGTTCGTCACGTCGGCGACCTTCGCAACGACCTGGCCCCCGGCCTGGCGCAGCTCAGTGGCGGTGGCCTCGAGCTCCAGCTGGTTGCGGGAGCAGATCGCGACCGCCGCTCCCTCTGCGAGCAGCTCCCTGGCNNGTGCCGCGAGCAGATGACCACGGCCGCGCCCTCGGCCACGAGCTCGGCGGCGATCGCCTTGCCGATCCCCTTGGACCCGCCGGTCACGATGGCGCGGCGTCCCTTAAGGCCGAGCTCCATTTCGGCTACCCGGCCGCCTGCTCGCGGGCGGCGTCGGCCAAGTCCAGCAGTGCCTGGCGGGGCGGGTTGAAGACGTCGTACTCGTGGCAGGGGACGTCCCGGGTGCGGGCGCCGTGGGGCACGTTGGCGGGGACCACCGCCACCATGCCAGGCTTGAGGAGGCGGACCTCGCCGTCGATGTCGAACTCCAGCTCGCCCTCCACCACCAGGGTTATCTGCTCCTCGTCGTGGCTGTGCAGGGGGGCCTGGGTGTGGGACGCGAAGCGCACGGAGTTGAGCATCGTGATCTCACCGACGGCGGGCCGGAACTCCAGCCCGGGCATGAACACGACCGGCTCGACGTCTTGGGCCAGGTCCAGGAAGTGACCCTTGCTGGTCGGAGCCTTGCCCGATCCGGGTTGGGCGAAGTATTGGTCCGCGAGGCTCATAGCTGGTCTCCCCTCGATGTCGATGAGCCGGCGATCTCCGCCAGCCATCCGAATCCCGTCTTCACCTTGACCAACGTCGAATTGGCCGCCCCAACCGGCCCAACTCGCAAATGATAGCTCAATTCCACCTTTTACCGATAACATGAATAGGTGACCAACGAAAGTAGCCCCCGCAACCTAGTGGTGAAACCAGCCCGCCACCTTACTGATCGCGAATCAGATGCGGACTTCTCCCCGGCGCTCCAGGGGCCGCCAGCAACCCCCGACCCAACCGATCTCCAGATTCTGGTTCTGCTGCTCCGAGACGCCCGTCGCTCGGTGCGAGGGATCTCGGCAGAGGTCGGAATGTCGGCGCCGGCAGTCGCCGAGCGGATCGCCCGACTAGAGCGCCAGGGGGTGATTCGCGGCTACCGGGCCGAAATCGACTGGGGTCGAATGGGCTACGGCTTGCTGGTGTATGTCCGGGTCACCGGGGTGCAGGGCAGCGAGCAGTCCACCACCGTCGCCCAACTCCGGCGGCTGCCCGAGGTGGAGCAGGTGGAGGTGGTGACCGGCGACTCCGACCTCTTGGTGCGACTTCGTGCCCGGGACCAGCAGCACCTGCGGGAGCTCCTCTTCGAGCGAGTCTGGAAGATCAGCGGGATCGAGCGCACTGAGACCCTGCTCTGTCTCGGAGAGCTTCCCCCCAAGTCATTCGACTTGGAGTTGACCGAGTCACTGCTGGCGCAGACTGACCCCAACCGGACTCGCCCTGGAGAAAGCAACGGCACCGCGGAGGGCGGACTAATTGTGTGAGATCTTGGTCGTGGTGTGGCCCGAGCCGCAGCCCTTCGAGAGGCTGCTGCCCTGGGGGCTGGAAATAGAGCGACTGGGAGTGGTCGGTTTCGGTTGGGGCCTTGCGTGGCGAGAGGACGGCCGGGTGCGCCGTTACCGCAACCCGGGCCGGTTAGGCGATGACTTCGAGGGCCAGGAAGATCTGCGCGGCATCACCTCCACCCACTTCCTGCTCCATCTCCGCCGCCCGTCGCAGCTCAGCACCGTGTCCCTGGCCGACACTCAGCCTTTTGTGGCGGCCGACGGCTCCTTCGCCTTCGGCCACAACGGTCGACTGGCAGAAGCTCCTTCCTTCCGCCATCGCTTCCCCGGGAAGCTGGAAGGGCAGGCAGACAGCGAAGTTGGCTTCCGCCTCTTCGAGGCGTTCCTTGCGGAGGGCGTGGAGCCCTCGGCCGCGCTCCCTGAGGTGCACCGGCAAATGGGAGGATACGCCAACCTGGCCTTCCTGCCGGCCCAGGGAGAGGCTCTGCTTTACGCGGGAAACCCTGGAAACGACGGCTGGCGTTTCGACCTGGAGGGAGCCGAGGTGGCCAGCACCGCCCTCCACTCCGCGGACGAGGCCATCTTCACCCTGTGCTTTCCAAGCGCCCGCCACCGGGTTAGGCTGGCCCCCGGAGCAGTGGCGTCGCTGGGACAGAACCCAGCCGACCGACCGGCGGCCTCGGGGGTGGCGGCCAGCGGCGTCTGAGCGGCAGCGGGAGAGCCTGAAAGTGGAGGAGAGGTAGATGACCAGCACGTCAGTGCAGGACTTGGCCGTCGGCAAGGTGGGATTCATAGCCCAGCACGGGCTCTTCACGGACGCCATGCAGGCGGCCGCCGAGCGCGCCACCGCCTTGGTCTCGGAAATGGGCATCCGGACGGTGCGGGTCGGCGTAGTGGACCAGCACGGGGCGGTGCGCTGCAAGTTCGTCTCGGCCCACGACTTCCTGCTGTCCTTGCGCAACGGCATCGACTTCTCCGGGGCCATCCTGAGCCTCGACACCGCCAACAAGGTCTTCCCTCCGGCCTTCGTGGAAGGCGGCGGATTCGGGATTCCTGAGCTGACCGGCTTCCCCGACGTGGTACTGGTCCCCGACCCGACCACCTTTCAAGTCCTGTCCTGGGCCAACCAGACCGCTTGGGTGCTCTCCGACGCCTACTTCAGCAGCGGCAAACCGCTGGGACTCTCCACTCGGCAGGTGCTCCGCCGACAGTTGGAGCTGGCGCGGGAGCTGGGCTTTGAGTACGCCGCCGGGCTGGAGGTGGAGTTCTACATCTTTCGTCGGGAGCAGATGCGGATCGGCATCGACGAGACCGGCTGGCCGGCCCCGGCGCCTGGGGTGAGCGTGGTGGCCCAGGGCTACCAGTACCTCTCTGAGAACCGCTTGGCCCAAATCAGTGGGCTCTTGGACCTCTTGCGAGATCACTTCGAGGCGGTGGGGCTGCCCCTGCGCACCATGGAGGACGAGTGGGGCCCCGGTCAGACGGAGGTCACCTTCGACCCCCAGCTGGGCCTGGGACCCGCCGATGCCATGATCCTGTTCCGGACCGCCACCAAGCAGATCTGCCACCAACTCGGCTATCACGCCACCTTCATGTGCCGACCCCTGCTACCCAACGTGTCGTCCAGCGGTTGGCACCTGCACGAGTCCCTCCAGGATGCCAAGCGCGGGGGCAACTGCTTCGCCAGTACCGATCAGGAGGCGCTCTCTTTGAGTGGGCGCCAGTTCGCGGCGGGGATCCTGGAGCACGCCATCCCCATGACCGTATTTTCCACGCCCACAGTCAACGGTTTCAAACGCTTCAAGCCCTATTCCTTCGCGCCCAACCGGGTGAACTGGGCGGTCGAGAACCGAGGCTCGATGCTCCGCGTGCAAGGACAGCCGGGGGACGAGGGATCGCATCTGGAGAACCGGCTCGGGGAGCCTGCCGCCAACCCGTATCTGTATATGGCTGCCAACATTGCCGCCGGATTGGACGGGATCCGGCGTCAGCTGATTCCACCCCCGATGGTGCAGGCCGACCCTTACTCGGAAGCGGCGGCGGCCCTCCCCGCCAGCCTGGGCGAGGCGGTGGAGGCGCTGGACCAGGACCAGTTCTTCCGGCAGGCGCTGGGGCCCGAGATCGTCGACTACCTGGTCATGCTGAAGCGGTTCGAGTACAACCGCTATCTGGAGGAGGCCGGCTCCTCCGCCGACCCGGCCGAGGTCACGGAGTGGGAGCAGAACGAATACTTTGAATTCTTCTAACCGCCGAGCTCTCGATCGGTGTTCCTAGTGGACGAGTCGCTGTCCGTTGACTCGCCGCAGCCGATCCAGCATCTGGTCCTCTTCCGGCTCCGAGATGACCCGGGTCCAGAGGTCGAGGAGGAGATGCGCCGGCAGATCGCCAAATGGGTGGGGCTGCCGGGACTGCGCCGGCTGCGGTTTGGGCGAGACACCCTGGAGCGGGCCGACGGCTACCAATTCGGCCTCTTCACCGAATTCAGCGACCCCACTGCCTACGCTGCCTACCTGGTCCATCCTCTTCACCAGAGCTTCCTCGCCTGGGTTTTGGAGCGGTCCTTTGATGTGATCCGCTTCGACTACCCACTGACCGACCAGACTAGCCTGCAGGAGCGGGCCGGGGAGTGAAATCCTAGGGCATCGCCGGGGCAGTGGCTAGCTGACCTTCTCCAGCCAAGCGGAGATGAGCTCGGGAGCGGTCCGGGAGTCCGGCGCTACGCTCACGGTCCGGGCCGCTGAGTTCCGCTCCTCCAGGATGAAGTCGACATCCTTCAGCTGATGGCCGGTGAGGATCGCCACCACGTCGACGTCCTCCCTTATCTGGCCCGATTGCCGCAGCTTCCGGAGGCCGGCGACGGTGGTGGCTGAGGCCGGCTCGCAACCGATCCCGTCCCGACTCAGCGCCTCCTTGGCGGCACCAATCTCGTGGTCGCTCACGGACTCACAAGAGCCCTCGGTCCACCGTAGAGCGCGCAGCGCCTTGGGCCAGTTGGCCGGACTTCCGATCCTGATCGCCGTGGCCCTCGTCTTCGGATCAGACAGGGGCTCCAAGGCGCCACCCCCCGCCGCCCACAGCCGATAGAAGGGATTCGAGCCCTCGGCCTGGACCACGATCAGGCGGGGCACCTTGGTGATGAGGCCGAAGCTGGCCAGCTCCATCAGCCCCTT
Source organism: Candidatus Dormiibacterota bacterium (assembly GCA_003133485.1). The sequence goes on along the minus strand of PKXR01000078.1, from coordinate 1,252 downwards.
GCCGATCGCCGAAACGTTCCCCAGGTTGCCTCCCGGCACCACCACGCAGTCGGGCACCCGCCAGCCTCGCTGTTCCAGGAGCTCGACCATCACCGTCTTCTGGCCCTCGATCCGATAGGGATTGATCGAATTGACCACGTACCAACCCAGATCGCCCGCGATCTCGCGGAGCAGCCGCAGCGCCTGGTCGAAGTTGTTCCCCGTCTCCACCACCAGCGCCCCGAAATCGATCGCCTGGGCCAGCTTGGCGCTGGAGACTGCCCCCTCGGGGACAAAGAGCAGGGCCCTGAGCCCGGCCCGGGCGGCATAGGCCGCCATTGAGGAGGAGGTGTTCCCAGTGGAAGCGCAGGCCACCACCTGAACGCCCTGGTGGACAGCTTGGCTGATGCACGCGGTCATCCCCAGGTCCTTGAAGGACCCGGTGGGGTTGACCCCCTGGTGCTTCACCTCAAGATGATTGAGCCCGGCCCAACTGGCCGCTTGCGCGGCGCTCACCAAGGGCGTCGACCCTTCGCCCAAGGTGATCGGGGCCTGGTCGTTGGCGAGGAAGGGCAGTAGCTCCCGATACCGCCAAACCCCACTGCGGTCAGCCTCCTCGGTCCTGCCCCGCCGCCGCCAGAGCTCGGGCCATCGGGCAGGGTCAGCCTCATCGAATTCATATCCCACCTCCAGAAGCCCGCCGCAGTCGGGGCACGCGTAGGACATCGGTGTCACCTCGGACTCGGAGGCGCAGGTGGGATCGGCACACCGCAGGAAGGAGTGGGACATGCAGCTCGGGCTTTAGAGCCCGAATTCCTGGTGCATGGCCCGCACCGCCGCCGGGACATCCGAAGCCTGGACAACCAAGGAGACGCTCAGTTCCGAGGAACCCTGGGCGATGGCGGCGATGTTGATGCCGAGACGGGCGATCGAACTGAAGATCCGAGCCGCAATCCCGGGCGTGCCTTTCATGCCCTCACCCACCGCCACCACGACCCCCACCTCCGGCAGCTCCTCAACTGCCGCGATCGAGGAACCGCCTCGAAGGGATCCACGCTCCCGCTCCAACCGGCGCCGCACCCTCGCGGCCTCCGAACCGTTGACCACGAAGGAGATGACGTTCTCAGCCGAAGACTGGGTGACCACGAGCGTGCTGATTCGATCCGCGTCCAGCGCCCCGAATACTTGGGCCGCCAGCCGGGTGAAGGGCATCGATCGGGTGCCCGACACGGTGAACATCGAGGCTTCGGAGGTGGAGGCAAGGGCCCTGACG
>PKXR01000122.1:8869-9022 GCA_003133485.1 Candidatus Dormiibacterota bacterium | reverse complement strand
ACGCTGAGCTTCGGGCTGGGTCGAGGCGACTGGAGCCTCACCCGACCGCCTGCCAATGTCGGAGGCCGGCTCCAGCTCTTGGTCCGGCCCCCGAATGGGGGTGAGCTTGAGATGGCCCTGCCCGGATTCGGGGCCCACAACGCGGCCAACGGC
>PKXR01000122.1:0-8830 GCA_003133485.1 Candidatus Dormiibacterota bacterium | reverse complement strand
AGGTGCTCGGCGCCGCTGACGGAGTGACGGTGGTCGACGACTACGCCCACCACCCGACTAAGATCCGGGCCACCATCGCCGGGGCGCGCCAGCAGTTCGGAGACCAAGTTCAACTGGTGATGGTCCATGTCCCCCATACCTACTCCCGGACCAAGGCCCTGCTGGCGGAATATCGGGGTGCCTTCACGGGCCTCGACGTGCTGGTGCTGGGACCGATCGAGCCCGCCCGGGAGCGGCACCTGGCAGGCACGGTCAGCTCCGCTGACGTGGCGGCCCTGGTCTCGGGACCCGAGCTGGTGCTGGTGGAGTCGGCGGACGCCGCGATCCAAGAGGTGCTGGATCGGTTGGAGGCCCCCTCGGTTGTCGTCTGCAGCTCGGTGCGGGGCTTCGACGACGTGGCGGCCCGGCTGCTCCGATCGCTCAGCGAGCGGCCGGCGTGAATCCGTCGCTGCTGCCCGCTCAGCTCCGGCAGCTGCTGGTGGAGCCGCTCAACCGCGGCGAGCTCAGGGCCGACGAGCTTCTCGGCAAACACAGCCAATTCGGGGTCGGCGGACCGGCAGACTGGTATTGGGAGCCTGTCTCGGCGGTTCTGCTGCCGGACGTTCTCCGCTTGTGCCAGGAGATGGAGTTCCCTTGCACGGTTCTGGGAGCGGGCAGCAACTGCCTCATCCTGGATGGGGGAATCAGGGGGCTAGTGCTGAAATTCCCCGCCACCAGGGCTGAGCACCAGGGGGAGGGTTTAGTCTGCCTCCAGGCCGGAGCCATGCTCCCTCGGGCGGCGTTCGACACCGCTTATCAAGGGCTGCTGGGGCTGGCCTTTGGGGTCGGCATCCCTGGCACCGCGGGGGCGGCTGCTGCCGGCAACGCCGGGGCTTTCGGGGGAGAGATCGGAGAGATCCTGGAGAGCCTGGAGGCGGTACTGCCTAGTGGCGACGTGTTGCGACTCGCGCCCGACGATCTACGTCCTCGCTACCGCCGGACCTCGCTTCAAGAGGGTCCGCTCCAGGGTGCGGTGGTGACCCAGCTCTGGCTGCGGTTGCGGGAGGGCGACGTGGTGGCCGCGCGCCGCGACGTCCGACGGGTGATGGTGGAGCGGAAGGCCAGCCAGCCGACGGGGGTGCGTAGCCTCGGCAGCACCTTCAAGAACCCGGCCGCGGAGACGGCCGGACGGCTCATCGACGGCTGCGGGCTCAAGGGGCAGCAGGTTGGCGCGGCTCAGGTCTCGCCTCAACACGCCAACTTCATTTGCAATCTGGGAGGGGCCCGGGCGGCCGATGTGCTTGCATTGACGGACCTAATCCGTCAACGTGTACTAGAGCGCTTCGGGGTTGAGCTCGAATTGGAGATCATCCCCGTCGGCAGTCCCGATCTTCACTAACGTTCCAGCTGAGGGGCAGCCATGAGTCCGCCGGCGCGCCAAGAGTCCTATCAGGGACGGTCCTTCGGCGCGGTTGTGCCCGAAGACTTCGAGGCCTGGAGACCTCGCGAGAGCTCCCGGGAAAGGCAGTCCCCACCGCGGCGGCGCCGACCGGAGGAGGAGCGCGCCAGCGCTGGCCCGATCTGGGGACGGATCCCCGACGACGAGATCGAGGAGGTGGCGCGCCAGGCGGCGGACCGGCGGGCGGCGCGCTTCGCGGCCCGACAGCGCTTCCTAGGCAGGCATCGGGTGTCCGCCCCCCGCAAGCCCGAGGCCCTGACCATCCTCCGGGAGGTAGGCCGCGCTCCCAAGATGCTGGCGGCGGCTCTGGTGGCGGCGACGCTGACCGTGGTGGTGCTCTTCGCCCTCCCCTGGCTCAAGGTGCAGCGAGTCGAGGTGGTGGGGTCGTCGGTGGTCTCTCGGCAGCAGTTGATGGCGGCCGCTGGAGCGCACTTTGGGGAGAGCACGATTCTGCTCAACGCGCCGTCGATATCCCGCAGTCTTTTGGCCCTGCCCTGGGTCAAAGATGCCGCGGTGCGCATCAGCTGGCCCGGGACCCTGGTGCTGGCGGTCACGCCGCTACCCGCCGTGCTGACTTACGAACAGGGGTCGGAGCAACAGACGCTCGCCGCCAGCGGTGCGTCATTGGGACTGGCTCCCGGGCTGCCGACCGGTAAGCTGCCGCTGCTCTTGGACCAGCGGGCGCTCGCAGTCGCCAAGGCCGGGACGATAATCCTGCCCGCTCGGCTGACGCAGGCGCTAGTGGCCCTCGATCGCGTCTTTCCCGCCAGCTACGACGGGGTGTCGGTCAGCCGCTATGTGATGACCGCCTCCGGGGCCCTGGAGATTGTGAGCAGCGCGGGCTGGACGGCCGACCTGGGGTTGGCCCTGACCAATTCGCAGATCTCCTCGATCGGCCAGAAGCTGGAGGCGCTCCGGGCGCTCGGAGGACAGGTCAACCTCAAGACCTCAGGGATCCAGGACATCTATCTGGAGGACCCCGCGCAGGTGGCGGTCACCTACTGAACCGGCAGTCCGTCGGTGGCGGGGGCTGGACGCAAAATTGAGGGGGTCTGGGGCGGTTCAGACACAACATGATGTGGTTTTTGGCCAATTTGGGGCTTGTGCTGCTCTGAGTTTGCCGGTACACTGCCAGATGGCCTCGGCGGAGTTGCGCAACGGGGCCGCCGATGCCCCACGTCCCGATTTTGACCACCACCACACGTTGCCAAAAATCTCAGTTTTACACTTGGGGAATCTTCTGATGACTGAGCGTGCTGGCGCCCATCGGGCGCCACCACCCCGCCCTCTTTCCACGGCACCGAGTTGAGCGGCCGCCGCCTGGTCGCCCTGGACCTGGGTAGCGCCAAGGTGTGCTGCGCGGTGGCAGAGGACGACGGCTCCAGGCTGCGCATCATCGGAGTTGGGGAGGCCAAGTCCGCTGGCGTTCGCAAGGGTGTGATCACCGATCCGGATGCCGCCACTCAGGCGATCTCCAAGGCCCTCGACGCGGCCGAGCGCTCCAGTGGCGTGGAGATTGACTCCGCGCTCATGACCCTGGGCGGCCGGCACATTCAGAGCCAGGCCCGTGACTCGGTGGTCTCGGTCAACTCCCGGGGCGGGGTGGTGGGCTCCAGTGATCTCAACCGGGTCCTCGAAGGGGCCCGGTCAGTGCCGGGGATCGAGGGCCAGGAGGTGGTTCACCTCATCCCTCGCGAATACCAGGTAGACACCAAGGCCGGTCTCCGGGATCCACGCGGTTCCCATGGCTCCCGCCTCTCGGTCGACGCCGAGCTGGTGCTGGCCTCCAGCGCCCATCTGGCAGCACTAGTGAACTGTGTTCACGCCGCCGGGCTGCGAATCGACGACGTGGTGGTGCAGCCGTTGGCCTCGGCCGAGGGGGTCCTGCGCGACCAAGAGCTGGAGGCGGGCGTGGCGGTGGTCGACGTCGGGGCCGGAACCACGAACATCGCCATCTTCCAGGGCGGCACCATTCGCCGGGTTCTGGTGCTCCCAATCGGGGGCCAGAACGTTACCAACGACCTGGCCACCGGCTTGCGCTGCGACCAGGATGAGGCTGAGACCCTGAAGTGTCGGCACGGGCACTGCGACCCCGCCCAGGTCCTCCCTGAAGAGATGGTCACGCTGGTGGGCAGTTCGCACGTCGGGGCGGAGGAGGTGCCCCGACGATGGCTGGCCGAGATCATCGAACCCCGGGCTCGGGAGATGGCCCGCCTGGTGGGGCAGGCTCTGGACGAGGAGAACCAGGGCTTATCGAAGCTGGTAGTTACCGGCGGCGGCTTCCGGCTTAGAGGTTTCGCCGCCGCGGTCCACCAAATCCTCGAGATGCCGGTCCGACTCGCCGTACCAGAGGGACTGAGCGGGTTGGCCGACCAGCTCGGCATGCCCGAGCACGCCGCGGCGGCCGGCCTGCTTCGTTGGGGCCAGCGCTCGGGCGCCCGGAGGGACGGCGGAAATCTGAGAACCACCCGCAGTGCAGGCCGGCTCAATCGCTGGCTCCACGATCTGTTCTGACCCTGAAGGAGACGCGATGCCTCAAGACGAACTAGACCGCACGATCCAGGGCAACGCTCGGATCAAGGTCATCGGTGTTGGCGGGGGCGGCAGCAACGCCGTCAACCGGATGATCCGGGCCAAGCTACGTGGGGTTGACTTCATCGCGGTCAACACCGACCGCCAGGCGCTGGAGACCTCCGAGGCGCCGTCCAGGATCCACATTGGTCGCAAGGTGACCAGGGGATTGGGCTGCGGCGGCGACCCCGAGATGGGGGAGCTGGCCGCTGAGGAGTCGCGCGAGGAGCTCTCCACCGTCCTCCACGACGCCGACATGGTTTTCGTCACGTCTGGGATGGGCGGCGGCACCGGCACCGGGGCAGCGCCGATCATCGCCGAGATCGCCCGCTCCAGCGGCGCGCTCACCATCGGGGTGGTGACCAAGCCCTTCACGTTCGAGGGGCGCAAGCGGATGGAGGCAGCCGAGCGGGGAGTGGACCAGCTCTCCGGCAGGGTCGACACTCTGATTACCATCCCCAATGACCGGCTGATCGCCGTGACCGACAAGAAGACCACCATGATCGAGGCCTTCAAGAAGGCGGACGACGTTCTCCGCCAGGGTGTGCAGGGGATCAGCGACCTGATCGTCTTTCCGGGGCTGATCAATCTCGACTTCGCCGACGTGAAGGCGATCATGGTGGGCCAGGGACCGGCGCTGATGGGGATCGGCTATGGCAGTGGTGACAACCGAGCCCAGGACGCCGCCCGCGACGCGGTCTCCAGCCAGCTGCTGGAAACCTCAATCGCCGGCGCCCACGGGATTCTGCTCAACGTCACCGCCAGCCCCGACCTGACCCTCTACGAAGTCAACGAGGCCTGCGACCTGATCCGGCAGAGCGCGGACCCCAACGTCAACATCATCTTTGGGGCGGTGGTCGACGACCGGATGGGCGGTGACGTGAAGATCACCGTCATCGCCACCGGGTTCAGCTCCGATGCCCAGCGCAATCCCTCGCTGGCCGAGAAGTATCAGGCGACCCGGCCTCTGGAGCTCCAAGATCCGCTCCCGGAGCGCACCCGGCAGCCCCAGCTGGAAAACCCGGACCAGTACGAAGACGTCGACATCCCGGCCTTCCTGCGGGAACCTCGCTGATTTAACGCTCGAGGCAGCCGGAACTTCGGGCTCGGGACGAGTGACCGACCCTAGCCGGTCTTATCCGTCGGTCAGCGGGTACCTCGCGGAGGTCCTTTATCGGGGCTATTCGGGCATTCAGGGCGATCGCGCGGAAAACTTCCTGAGCGTCGCAGTGGTAGAGCCCGCCTTGAACGATGCTCATTCGAGATCGGCCCTCGTTACCCCGGAGGTTCAGCCGTCCAGCTGGTGTGTGTATAGTGTGTGTATGCCACGGATCAACGTCTACCTGAGTGATGAAATGGCGGCTGCGGTTCGACCTTTGGGGCTCAACTTGTCGCAGGTGCTCCAAGCGGCTCTGAAAGAGCAACTCCAATCAGGTCGCCTCGATGCATGGCTGGGTCAGCTGGAGGAACCGCACGAGTTATTTGGCAGCCGTTCAGCGATCCGCAATGCGCTGGAGGTGATCGAGGGTGAACAACATCGGGGATGAGGTCGTCGTGCTGGATAAATCCGCGTTCCTCGACCTGCTGCTCGGTACCCCGGAGGGAAAGGTGGTGCGGGACACCCTCTTTGGCCGAAAGGTCCACACCACCGACCATGCGGAGGTGGGGGTGGCGAGCGCTCTCCGGGTGATGGGCCAGAGCGGCGTACTTGCACAGCGCGACGCGGAGCGGATGATACGGCGCATCGTGGAGGCGCCCTTCACAACACACTTGACCCGGGAGCTGCTGGTGAGCGCGGTGGCGAGGAGAGATCTCCGGCTCGGTGACGCGTTATGCGTTGAGGTAAGTCACCGCTTGACCGCTCCGCTGGTCACTACGGACTCGCGCCTTGCCGGTGTTTGGCCGCAGTCCTGGCTGATAACGGCGGTGTCTGCGATGGCGCAACTCAGCAGAATCGAGTAGTGGGAGTTGCCGATAATACCCACGTATTGTTCGGTTAAGCAGATGTCCGTGCGGACCCGAATGCGGTCGCGCTGTTCGGTTGCGCGGCGCCAATTTGCCGGAGCGTGCCACTTCGACGAATGTGAGCACGTTGCCGTCCGGATTAGTGAAAGAAGCCTTGCGGCCAGCATCCGCGACGGTCTCAAGGAGCGCGCTATGGAGCCCCCGGGCTCCGATTTGGGCAACCGTAAGGTCCAGATCGGCCACCGCTAAAGTCACCAACGCATGCTCGGCGTGGCTGGGGTCGGCGACCGAGTAGACCCAGCCGCCCTCGGCGAGTCGCGACATGACCTCGTCGTCCTTGAGATGATATCTGCGGGTCGTCCCCAGAGCCGGTCCTACCAAGCCACTGCGGCGTCGAATTCCGTCACCGCGATGCCCGCAATGAGCACCTGGATGACCACCCGCCCACCTTGACAGATCCTACCGCCGGGCGCCGCTGCCTATCGCGGGTTTACCGACGCCGGGACATCACCGGCCAGGCCGGCCCGCGTCCAGCGCCAGTCTCCCGCCCAATCCACCTGGCGCGGGAATTGCTCTGCCCACCACCGGCTCGAGTCGTCTCCCTGGGCCCTGGCGACCCTCGCCCAGGCACCCCGGACCCGGGAGGGGGGACAGGCGATCGTCCAGGCCGGGTCCAGGCTGGCCCCGCGAAGCACCTTGGCCCGCCAGGTGGCCATGCCCAGGTTGAGCCATCCCAGGCCCTCTTCCAGGGCGATCTGGAGGGGCAGGTAAAAGGCGAGGTTGAAGTAGGCATCGGTACGGGCAGTGGCGGCGTAGTCGAAGCCCACCAGACGGCCGTAGAGCGATCCGTGCCAGCTGTACTGGAGCGTGAAGCCGACCAGCCGTCCGCGCCGCCGGCACAGGACCATGCGGCTCTCCGAATTGAGGTGCCGGGCTTGGGCCGCGAGCTGCTCGGAGATCTCCCTAGCAGACAGGGCGTGCCCGTACTTCTTCTGCAGTCGTGCCGCGAGGGGAGTGACCTCATCGACGCAGGAGCGGAGGTCACGGAACTCGACCGTCAGTCCGCTCTCCTGGAACCGCTCCCGTTCCCGGCGCGCGGAGCGGCGTCTCGACGAGCTCAGCTGAGCTAGATATCCATCGAATGAATCCCAAGTCACCTCGATGGCCGAGTTGGGGCCGGCCAGGAGAAGGTACTCCGGCCGGTTGAGCCAGCCAACCGCCTCCCGGGCGGCGGCGGAGGTCAGCCACATCACTCCGAGGCTCGCCGCGCCCGAAGTCTCGGCCAGCCTGGCCGCGCCCGTGAGGAGGAGGGCGACGATGTCAGGGCGGGCGTGGTCCCATGCAGGATCCACCGCGAACTCGGTGGAGTAGCCGGATCTGGAGCCGACGATCAGAGTGGGTAACCAGGGCCTCGGCTTGGCCCGTCGTCCCAATACCCAACGGGCGCCCGCCGCGAACGGCTCATAGTGATCCAGGCCGGGGTCGCGTGAACCATCCCAGCTGTACATCGGAAGACCGGCGACCAGAGCCCCGCCCAGATCCCGGAGCAGGAAGTAGGAACAAGGCGTTGCGCATGACTCCTCGACAGCTAGGAGAAATGGATAGGAGAGGTGGAGACCGCACCTCTCGCTGATCCGGTCCCACTCCGCGCGGTTCACTCGCCGGAGGCTGTCGACGAGCTCTTGTCTTAATTCGGGGACCCGGGCAGTGGCCGGTCGGAAGAGTGGCTGGAACACCAGTAAGGCTGAAGTCAGCCGCTTGCAGAAGTCGGGCGCCGCCCGAACAGCCCCCAGGCCGTCATCTGCAATTTGACCACCTCGCGCTGGTCGGTCAACTCCGCTTTTACCTGGACCAGGCCTCGATCCGGCCGGCTCTGGGAGGGACGTGTGGAGATGACCTCGAGCGACCCCCGAAGTTCGTCTCCCGGCCGTACTGGAGCGCGCCAATCTAGGTTCTCTACCCCCGGGGAGCCGAGGCTCGCAGAGTGGGAGAGAACGCCGTCCCAATAGAGACGCATCCAGATCGAAGCCGTGTGCCAGCCGCTCGCAATCAGGCCCTGAAATGCTGACCGCTTTGCCCGCTCGGGGTCGACGTGGAAGGGCTGCGGGTCGAAGCGCCGGGCGAAGTCGATGATCTCCTCGGCGGTGATCAGGTGGGATCCCAACTGGTGGACCTGGCCGACCTGAAAGTCTTCCCAGAAGAGGTCGATCTCGGGGCCCCAGGCGGCGATCTCGGCGGGCGGTTGGTGGGTCGGCAAGGTCATCTCCTGGTGCTGCTCGGGAGATCCAGCTCGGTCATGCTACGCTGCCCGCACCTCGCTTCGAAGCGGGAAATAAAGCTCTCACTGGAGATCGCCCGCGCCCTGATGTCGGCATTCGAGCCGGTCGCCAACCCGGTCAGCTTCCCTGAGCTAGAGGAGCGCGTCCTTGAGTTCTGGCAGCGGGAGCACATCTTTGAGCGCGGCCTGGAGCAGCGCGAAAATGCGGAGCGGTTCGTTTTCTACGAGGGGCCGCCGACTGCCAATGGCATGCCGGGGGTCCATCACGTGCTGGCTCGGTCCTTCAAGGACTGCTTTCTGCGCTACCAGCAGATGCGCGGCCGGCGGGTGGAGAGGCGGGGTGGTTGGGACACCCACGGGCTCCCCGTCGAACTGGAGATCGAGCGCAGTCTCCAGATCGGCTCCAAGCAGGAGATCGAGCGGATGGGGGTGGAGGAGTTCAACCGACTCTGCCGGGCTAGCGTCATGGAGTACATCGACGAGTGGGAGCGGCTGACCGGCAGGATCGGGTTCTGGCTGGACATGGAGAACGCCTACCGGACCTACGACGCCTCCTACATCGAGTCGGTCTGGTGGGC
>PKXR01000171.1:151-6081 GCA_003133485.1 Candidatus Dormiibacterota bacterium | reverse complement strand
CCGCTGCCGGAAGCACTGGCGGCGGGCTGGCAGGACGGGTGGATCGACCGGCCGCAAGGACGTCTCCGCTACGTCACCGCGGGAGAGGGAATCCCGCTGGTCCTCTGTCACGGGTTCATCGGTTCTGCGGAGAACTTTGAGAGCTGGGTGCCGAGGCTGGCCCGACGCCGGAAACTGGTGATCCCCGACCTCCCGGGCTTCGGGAGCTCGGCGCCCCTTCCGGGCGCTCACCGCAGTCGGGGTCTGGCGTCCGAGGTGCTAGCGCTTTTGGATCACCTTGAGCTCCCTCAGTACGAGCTGGGCGGCCTCTGCCTGGGGGCGGCGGTCGCGCTGGAGCTCTTGGCCATGGCCCCGAGCCGTCCCTTGCGGATGATTCTCCACACTCCCCTGCTGGATCCCACCAGCGTCTCCCGCAGCTTCCGGCTCCAGGCGCGGCTGGGGACCGCTCCAGGCGTCTTCAACCTGATCTCCTTCCTAGGTCGACGGCGAGTGCTGGCCGACTTCTACCGGCGGGTAGCCGTGGAGGGCAACGCCGAGATCGACAGCCGGGCTGCCGACCTGAATTTCGCGAATCAGATGAGAGCCGACCCCCGAGCCGCCCGGGAATGGCTCCGGGACGGTATGCGGGCGGACTTCCGGCCCTTGTTGGACGGTTGGAAGGGACCGGTGGTGGTTCTGGTCGCCGCCGACGACCGACTCTTGGAGATGGAGCGGGTGGCGGAGTATTGCGCGCGGCGGCCGCAGACCGAGATCTCGGTCATCACCTCGGCCGGCCACGGCTGGGACGCGGAGCTGATCCGTCGTCAGCTTGACGTCCTGGAGAGCTTCCTGGCTGGCGATGACCCGGTTCCTGTGCAGGGCACGACCGCCGGTTGAGCGGCGCTCCAACTGTGTTTTTGGCCGTGGAGCTGCCTAGCGCCGGGCGCCGGCAACTGGCCTCCTTGCTCGGGCANNAGGGACTGCACCTGACGCTTCGATTCCTGGGTCAGGTGGAGCCAGGAAAGGAGGCGTGGATCCGGACGGTGGCGGCGCGGGTCGCTCGGGAGACCGTGGCCTTTCCCTTCGAGCTCGGCGGTCTCGAAGTCTTTGCCGAAGCGAAGCAACCGCGCGTGATCTGGGCTGGGATCAGGGAGGGCCAGGCCGAGCTGGGACGGCTGGCGGAGGCCCTGGCGGCCGGTCTTTTTGAAGCGGGTTGGCCGCCGGAGCTGCGTCCGATCCGCGCCCATTGCACGTTGGCGCGGGTGACTGAGCCGCTCGGGGCCAGCTCGCGAGCCGCGCTGGCCGCTCTCTGCGACCGGAGCCAGGGGAACCCGCCGCTGTTAATNNCCATGCCGCGCCAGCTGGCCGCTGCAGCAGACCTAGGTTAAACTGCTCACCATTCGAACGGCCGACCGTGCCACTGATGCAGCTCCGGATAGGTCCCCCGGGCGACCAGCTCCTGGGCTCGCCGCACGAACGCCCTGACCTCTGCTGGCTGCAGTAAAGGGGCGAGCGCCCCCCGCAGCGCGACCATCCGATCTTGGTCAGCGAGCAGGCCGGAGATGGCGCGTAGCCAGAGCGCAGGGACCGGGGTTCCGCCCAGTTCGATCAGCGCCGTGCGCAGCTTGAAATCGGTGTGGAAGGTGACTCCGTGGTCGATCCCGCGCAGTTCTCCCTGGGAGTCCACCAGCAGGTGAGCTTGTTTGCGGTCCGCGTTGTTGATCAGCACGTCGAGGGCGGCCAGCCCTCGCAGGCTGCTCTCGATCTGGTCGGTGTCGAGCTCCGACTCCGATGGCGGGTCGGGGATGAATTCCTGGATCGAGCCTTCCCCGAACGGGGCCTCCTCGCGGAGGACGGTGGTGGGGGTGAAGCGCCAGCCGAGAGCCCGATCGACCACGCTGGTGGCGACCTCGCGGAGGTGAAGAGTCCCAGAAGGAAAGTCCCACAGAGGTCTCTCTCCCCGGGCGGGTTTGTAGACCGCCAACACCTCGCCGCCTGGTCCTCCCAGGCGGACCAGGAAGACCGCGTTGCTGCCCCAGGGCATTCGCTCCAGCTTGAGGACCGGAGAGTCCCTGAGCCAGCTTCCGAGGTCCTCCGCCTCCGCCCCTGTGGGGACTTCCCGGGATCCCATTTGACCTCCAGCCTACCGGTGCCTAGCCATCCTGGGCCGCTGGAGTCGGCCGCGCGGTTGCACCGTTCGTGATCAATGGCCCCAGCGGACTATTCGCCGTGCCTTAGCTCAGGACCACCGCTGGAGAAGGCGGGCTCCGGGCCATGCCGGTTCCTGCATCATCGAAGCTCCCCACCAAATTGGACGTACCGCTCATCCTCAGGCGGTTTCCGTCTCGCGTGCGCTGAAGTCGACCCACCCGGTATTCGATTGTGGTCAGGGCCACCGGAGCTGGGGCTTCGCTTGGCCAAACACCTGTTCGCGAAATATGCTAGCGCTTGGAACCGGGGGCTGTACCTGGCTGTCCCAAGTCGATGAACACCGCAGCAACCCCGCGCGAACTGCCTTCTCTATGAACCCGGAGGACGGCGCTTGGTCCACTCGCTTGAACATCTGCTGACGACCTTCGGGTACCTAGCGCTCTTCTTGCTGACCGTTGCCCAATGCACCGGCATCCCGGTGTCCAGCGAAGTGGTCATCCCATTCGCAGGACTGCTCGTGGCCAATGGGACCCTCTCGTTGCCGCTGGTGATCCTGGTCACCGTGGTGGGGGAGCTGGTGGGAGCGTTGATCGCCTATGCCATCGGCGCCTGGGTGGGGCGGCCGGCGGTGCTGGCGGTGGGCCGGAGGTTCCATTTTCGAGAGAGCCACCTGGAGGCGGCGGAGCGTTGGATCGAGCGGCGGGGGGTGGTGGCGGTGGCGGTGGGGCGATGCGTCCCGATCATCCGCAGCTACACGAGCTTTCCCGCCGGATTCGGTCACATGCCACTGAGTCGCTTCCTGCCGGCCACCCTGGTGGGGGCCTTGGTCTGGGACAGTGCGTTGGCGGTCGCCGGTATGGAGCTGGGCAAACATCTCTCCGACGTTTCGACGATTCTCCAGCCCCTCGGCTACATCGCTCTGGTGCTCTTGGCTCTGGCGTTCGTCTACGGCGTTTACCGCTGGAATAACCGGGGAGGCGAGTCGCCGACCGCGAGAAGTTAGCGCCCGGGCGGGCTAGGACCGTGGGCGTTTCGCCTAGGAGCGAGAATTGGTGGCGCGCCCAGAGGGCTTTGAACCCCCGCTCCCAGATCCGTAGTCTGGTGCTCTAGTGTCTATCCATTAGCTGAGATCAATGGCAGAGCATGACTGAGCGATGTCGCTGCTCAGCACCTCCAGACACCAGTTCGTTCACTCCGGGTGTTACCCGGCGGTAGCCTGTTGACCCCGTCGAGATGCTTACCGTCACCATTTAGCGGGAAGACACCCTGACGGCCTAGATCCGGAGCCCCGAGGGTCAGCCTTCAGTGGCAGCGGCCCCTGGGGCTAGACTCTGCTCCAAGGAGGGCTTGACGTGGCTGAGACCTTGCCGATGGAGAAGTTGGGCGGCCGCACCGTGAAACTCCTCGCGGGGACCCGGGCGAGCGGTTCTCAACGGGCCATGAGCGCAAAGACTCCCCAACCGAGGTGTTCTCGGGCAACCAAATGATCGGCTGGGGCGCGGTCCAGCTCGGCGCGCAGTTGGGGCCAAAGCTCGTCTCCCGGATTCGCGTCTAGCCATCGGCGGACGTTCAACCACTGCAGGCCGTGGTAGGCGTCCCAGTCGTCGGGGCTGGCGAGCAGCATCTGCACCAGGTCGAGCCCGTGGCCGACCAGCGAGGAGACCAACTCAGGTAGCGTCAACCACTCTTCACGGTCGCGTGCGTGGCACGCTCGCGCTAGATCGTCCGTCGCCGGAACGCGCACCCAGTACGGCTCGCCAATCAGTATCAGCCCACCATCACGGACCGACCTCTCCAGCAAATCGATCGTGCCAAAGACCCCTTCACCGATCCAGGTAGCCCCAAGGCACGAAGCGATATCAACCGGCTCGGCGGCAACATGGCCGGCGGCGTCGCCATGCTCGAAGCGCACTCGGTCCGCCACACCTAACTCTGCGGCCCGGGCTCGCGCCCGGTCAATGAAGGCGGAACTCAAGTCGACACCGACTCCGGTGATGCCGTGGTCCCGAGCCCACGTGCAAAGCATCTCCCCCGACCCGCAGGCAAGGTCGAGTACCTGCTGGCCCGACCTCAGCAGTAACGCCTCGCCAAGACGGGCCAGCTTTGCCGGCGTCAGAGGATCGTGGATGCGGTGGGTGCTCTCACGAATGACGAAGGGTCGCGGTAGGTCCATGGCCTCATACGAACAGACCGGCTGCCCTCCCTCCGTGTGCGACAGCCAACTCTAGACCCAAGACGCCCGCCGTGCTCACTTCGGACGTCCTACTCCGCGCGTCCGATCACCGTTGCCCGGCCCTCCCTCTCCGGGTCTCGCCCCGCAAACAAAAAGGGCCGCGATATTTGGGCTTGCCCGGCCCGGTGACCGCTAGGGGGGTTGGGTCCGTCGCGGTGGGCTGAGTCTAGCGCTGGCTATCCGTGGCCGGGTAGGCTCAGCTCCAGAATCTCGGCCATCTGAAGTCCGTTCACCACCGCGTAGTTGGAGCGGTTGTTATTGAACAGCAGGTGAACCTCCTCCGCTCCCTCGGCCAGCTGCCGAACCAGGGGCAGCACCCCCCGCAGCAACTTCGGTCCCGTATGCATCGGACGCGGGCCGTCGCCGTGGTCGGGAGTCGGTTCAAGCGATTTCACTGGTTCGGGGCGATGACGCGCTGGTTCAGCCCTACAGAGATGTCCCTCGGCCGGGTCGCTGACCTGCTCGGAGTTGTTTTCCCTGCAGGTACGGCCGTCCTGTGCTGCTACGAAAACTTGACTGGCATCCCGCCCGACGAGCAGCAGTTCGTCTGCCATCGCAGGATCTTCGCAGCGTGGTACGAGCACCAGACCGGCTCAAGGGTCCCAGAGCTGGACTAGACCCCCCTAGGGGCCCCGTAACAGGCAGCAAGAGGAGTTGCCCTACCCAGAATCCCCGATAGGCCGTTTCGCCCGTCCACCGGCCGGTCTTCAACCGGCTATGAGACCTGGCGGTGCCAAGGTTCTCCACCCTTCCCTCTGGCTATACCTGGGGCGACCACTAAGCGCGGTCCAGGCGTCGCCCCTTGCCGGCGCCACTTGGCCGCACGCGATGACAGCTAAGTTGCCGCCAGTCGGCCCCTCATACATTCGGTCGCGAGAAGCGGCCGGATCACATTCGCCGGTGCGGGACGTCCCAGGAGGTAGCCCTGGAGCTCTTCGCAGCCACCGCGGGTCAAGAACTCCGCCTGCTCAGGGGTCTCGACCCCCTCTGCCACCACCGAGAGCCCGAGGCCGTGAGCCAGCGCCACGGTCGCGGTCACGATGGTCTCGTCAGCGGACCTGATTCCGATTCCGCCGACGAAGGACCGGTCGATCTTGAGCACCCGGAAGGGGAAGCGCTGGAGGGCGGTCAGCGAGGAGTTGCCAGTGCCAAAGTCGTCGATCACCAGACACACCCCGAGGTCACGCAGTTGCGCCAGCGCTCGGGCGGCGGCCTCCGGATCTGTGCTCAGCACGCTCTCGGTGACCTCCACGTGGAGTCGCTCTGGGGCCAGCCCGGAGCGCTTCAGCGCCTCCGCGACCTCCTCGACCATGTTTCGGTCCTGGAGTTCGGCTACGGAAAGGTTGACCGAAACGGTCAGGTGGGCGGCAGCCGGCTCCGCGTCGGTCCATTGCTTGAGGGTGGCACACGACTCGCGAAGGACCCAACGCCCGATCGAGGAGATGCTGCCGCTCTCCTCGGCAAGGTGGATGAACTCACCGGGACCGAGCAGACCACGCTCCGGGTGCTCCCAGCGCACCAGCGCCTCCACCCCCACCAGCTCGCGCGAGCCCGCGGTGACGATGGG
>PKXR01000171.1:0-130 GCA_003133485.1 Candidatus Dormiibacterota bacterium | reverse complement strand
ACCTCGGCCCGCCGGAGCATTTCGGCCGGTTCTTCGAGCTTGGAGCAGGTGGCTACCCCCCCGGTCACCTTGACCGCCGCCTGGTGTTCTCCTACGTGGTAACGCTCTGAGACGGCTTCGAGCAACCGCT
>PKXR01000102.1 GCA_003133485.1 Candidatus Dormiibacterota bacterium | reverse complement strand
GATAGGCTCCCGTCCCCATGGAGATCATCCCGGCCAGCGCTCCCAGTAGACCGGCGATCAGGATGGTGGTGTGGGCGACCACCGAGCCGGCGGTAGCGGTGGCCACCCCGGTGGTCAGGCCGAGGGTCGTCAGCAGGCCATCCTGCACTCCGAACACCACTTCCCTGATGCCGGTCCGTCGAGCGAGGCGCTCACGTTCCGAGCCCTGAGCTACGTTGACGTCTCGATGCAGATGAGGGGGGGCCGGCTCAAGGTCGGTTGGGGGGGACGGGCGGGAGCCCATGGGGTGATGTTAGCGTGACCGAGCACCGCCTTCGCGACCCATCGCCGTCAGTTCGAACGGGCGAACGCCCGTGCTAGAATTCCGTTAGCACTCGGCGTAGTGGAGTGCTAACCAGGGCCTGAGGTAGATCCGGAATGGACCAGCGCAAAGAGCGGATTCTGCGAGCGGTCGTCTCCGACTACACCGAGACCGTGGTCCCGGTGGGCTCCCACGCGCTCGCTGCCAGGTATTTCCTGGAGCTGAGCTCGGCCACCATCCGCAACGAGCTCTCCGAGCTGGTCGATCACGGATTCCTGGCCCAGTCGCACGCCTCGGCGGGACGGGTGCCCACGGATCGGGGATATCGGTATTTCGTAGATTTCCTCCTGCCTCAAGAGGTGGTTGATCCCCAACTGCGGCGCCACGTCCGGCAGGGATTCGAGGCGGCCGAGCACGACATCGAGGCGGTCCTTGAGGTGGCGGCAGCCATGCTCAGCCGACTCAGTGAGAACGTGGCGGTCGTGACCGGTCCCGCCAATGCCACCAGCCGCCTGCGACACCTGGATCTGGTCCTGGTCCGACCTGGGCAGGCGCTGATGGTAGAGATCGCCACCGGCAACGCGGCCTTCCAGCGAATCATCGAGATTGATCCCCTGGTGGATCAGGAGGAATTGCGCGGTTGGGCCAGTCGGCTGAACGAGATGTACCGAGGACTCACCGCGGAAGAGGTCGACTCGGCCCCCCTGGTGCCAGGTCTGGCGCCCGGACTGCAGGCGTTGGGCCAGGAGGTCGCACGAGGTTTGCGGCAGCTGGCGACCCGGCCGGCCTTGGTGATCCACAACGGAGTGCGCAACCTGGTCCGCCAGCCCGAGTTCGAGGACCCGGTACGGCTCCGGGCGGTCCTCGAGGTCCTGGAGGCGCAGCGCATCCTGGGCGACGTGCTGGCTCAGCTGGCCCCGCAGGCGGGGATGCAGGTGCTGATCGGACATGAGAACAGCATCGAAGAATTGCGCGAGTGCAGCTTGGTGCTGACCAGCTATCAGGCCGGCGATCAGCTTTGGGGGACGATCGGGGTCGTCGGACCCACACGCATACGCTACGGCCAAGTGGCGGCTCGACTGCAACTGGTGTCCCAGGCGACTGGCGATGCCTTGACCCGGCTCCTGGCATGAGCTGTGATGTTGGCAGGACGTGCGAATGAGCGCGCCTAAAGTCCGGGGTCAGGAGGAGCCCCAGTTGAGCCAGGAGCCAGAATCCGGCGAGCCAGCTACTGCGGGCCGAATCGCCGAGCTGGAGGCCGAGCTGGCGAAGCTGAACGCCACCTACCTGCGACTGGCGGCGGATTTCGAGAATCACCGCCGCCGGAAGACCCAGGAGAGCGAGGAGCAGGCGCGGTACGGCTCAGTCGCTCTGCTCCAGGCTTTGCTGCCGGGCCTCGACAATCTGGCCCGAGCCGTCTCCCACATCCCGACGGAGGCCAACGACGGATTGGCGGAAGGGCTGCGGCTAACCGTCAAGCAGCTCGAGGATGCGCTCGCCTCTCAGGGGATCCGGCGGATCGAATCGGTCGGCGCTCCCTTCAATCCCCGGCTCCACGACGCGGTCCTGACCGTCCCGGCCGGTGACTCGCCGCCAGGCACGGTAGTGGCGGNNGGCGGCGGATGGTCCCTCTGACGAGAGATCCCTCAACTAGCCGATGCCCCAGACCAAACGCGACTACTACGAAGTTCTTGGCGTCGACCGGCAGGCCACCCCGGCCGAGTTGAAGGCTGCCTATCGGGGCCTGGCGATGCGTTTCCACCCCGATCGGAACCCCGGCGACCACGATGCCGAGGACCACTTCAAGGAGATCGGTGAGGCTTACCAGGTGCTCTCCGATCCCGACCGGCGCCAGCGCTACGACGCGTTCGGGCAAGCCGGTGAAGCCATGGGCGGCAGCGCCGGCTTCAACTTCCAGTCTGCCTTCGACCTCTTCGACATGTTCTTCGCCGGAGGGGCCTCTGGGCAGCGCCGCCGGGGCGGGCCTCGGCGGGGCAACGATCTGCAGCTCCAAGTGACCATCGACTTCGAAGAAGCGATTCGAGGCGTAACCCGTACCTTCGAGATCACCCGCTACAGCGCTTGCCCGGTATGCAGCGGCAAGGGAGCCAAGGCGGGAACGGGCTCGGTCCCCTGTCCGGACTGCGGCGGTCAGGGGCAGGTGCAGCGGGTTCGGCAGTCGCTGCTCGGCCAGATGGTGACGGTGGAGGCCTGCCCGCGCTGCCAGGGCGAGGGCCAGATGATCGAGTCCCCCTGCCCCAACTGCCGTGGCCAGGGACTGGTGGAAGCTCCCACGGAGCTTGAGGTTCAAATCCCTCCGGGGGTGGACAACGAGATGCGGGTGAGAGTGCCACGGGAGGGTGCCGCTGGCCCGCGGGGAGGACCGCCCGGGGACCTCTACCTGCTGATCACCGTGAGGCCTCACGAGGAACTCCAGCGGCGGGGGATGACCATCGTCTACGAGTGTCCAATCACCTTCTCGCAGGCAGCGCTGGGAGACACGATCCTGGTACCCACTGTGGACGGCCCGGTCTCCATGGTGGTAAAGGCCGGGAGCCAGTATGGCCAGCAAGTGCGGATCCCCGGTAAGGGCGCCCCCGACCCGAGGACCGGCCGTCGAGGTGACCAGGTTGTCCGGCTACGGGTGGTGATTCCGACCAGGCTCTCCGAGCGTGAGCGGGAATTGCTACGTGAACTCTCTCCCCCCGACGGTAAGCCGCACCCGGTTCGCAAGGGTTTCTTCGAGAATCTGAAGGACGTGATCGGGCTGTAGGGGGAGACCCGGGTGGGGCCGCAGGGGCCTGGTGGATCCACGCTCCATCGGTTAGAAAACCCGCCAGAAGATGCCATTTCTTCGGTTGGATGATGACGACCGTGCTCCGCTGGGATCCGCGGCGCGTGGTGTTCGTTGGGCTGCGCCAGCTCACGCAATTCATAAATGACGGCCCGACCGACCCCGCCGCCTACGGCAGCGCGTCGGCTACGCCCGCCTAGTCAACTTTCCTCTCAACGCCAACGATCGCTTCCCGACCAGAACGTCCTGGTTCGGGTTTACTGTGGTTTGCGCGTCGGCTCGTTTCTCGGGAAGTGACGCTGGAACTTGCCTCGGAGCATCTCTGCCAGCGCCTCGGGGCTCCGCACCATGAAGGGCTCGTCCAAAAGATGCTGCCAGGAGGTCGCGTCGGACCCTTCGATGGCAGGGTTGAAATAGACCCGGGGCGAGACGCGGGCGTGCAGCCAAAAATGGGGCGTGCTTTCCTGAGTGGGAGCCGCGTAGAGCGCCAGATTGAAAGCCCGCACCCCTTCCTGATGAAACGCGGCCAAAGCCAACTTGAGACCGCCGGCAAATTCTCTGACCGCGTCTTGCGAGAGCTCCTCCAGGTACGCCTGCTCGGGAAAGAGCGTGAGGAGATCCGACACCACGCTCCGGGACACGAAGGCGGTGAGCCAGACGGTGTGCCGTCCTCGGGCCACGAAGCGCTCACCCGACATCTCCTCGGTTTGGGCCAGCTCCTGCCAATAGGAATGGTGATGCCGGCGCCAGAAGCGCCGGCTCCTGCGCACCTCCTCCTCCAGCAACGACCCCGGCCGATTGGTGGAGAACGCCTGGAGATGGGCATGCACCTGGGTCGCGCCAGCGGGGGGCATGTAGTTCCAGGTGACGATCGCGTAGTTGCCACGGCCGACCCGAGGCAGAGAGCGGAAATACTCGATCGCCGCCATCAACCCGTCGGCGAGCTGGTCTACTTTGAACTGGTCGGCTGCGAGGAAGTGCTCCCGGGTGAGAGTCACCACCACGCTGTGCCGGTCATAGGGGGAGAGGTTCGGGAAAACGGTGGCTTCACCCCTTTGGATTCGGCCCTCGGCGGCGATCGCCGTAGGCAAAAGCGGCGTCACCNNCCTGCTGTAGGCGTTCCGGGCAGAAGGGGCATCCGGCCCGCGAGGACTCCACCACCTGGGAGAGATCGGGAGGAACCAGCTTAAATCCAACGAAGTGGGCAACTCGCCCGCTGCGCCCGGTGAGGGGATCGCGCCTCAGCTCCGAGTAGCGACGCACCAGTTGGCGATCGGTGGCGTCCTCGGCAGGCCGGAAGGTGGAGTACCGGCGCTCCCTGGCGAACCGTAGGGTCAAGGGCGGCGGTCCGACCNNCCGCCAAGGTGGTGCGCAGATTGCGGGGGCCCAGGGAGACGGGCCGCGAACCGTGGCTGGCCAGCTCCTGCACCTCCGCTGGGGTGAAGCCACCCTCCGGCCCGATCAACACCGCGGTGGGCAGTTGGCTGTCCCAGGTAACTGAGTTCAACCCCTGACGCATCTCGCCGTCGAAGCAGGTGTACGCCTGGAGTTTGGGCTCGGCCCGGACGAGATTCTGCAGGGATTCCACCACCGGGGCGATCGGGCGCACCTCTGGGACTCGGTGACGCCCCGCCAGCTGGGCCGCCTCGCGGCTGATGGTCCGCCAGCGCTCGGTCCTCAGGGCGGCCTGCTCCAGCGCCGGTCGGGGAATGGTGCGCTCACTCAGAACCGGCCAGATGCTGATGACCCCCAGCTCGGTGACCTGTTCACAGACGCCGGACATTCCCTGGCCCTTAGGTAGCGCCTGGAGTAAGTGCAGCTGAGCCTTGGCCTCCCGACGTGTGCGCCTGGTGGCCACGATCATCCCAGTCACCTCGTCGGCTCCGAGTGTCTCCAGCCGGACATCGTGCTCGGTGCCGTCCTCCACGACCACGGTCACCAACTCCCCCTGGCGGGAGCGCAGCACCCGGCTGATGTGCCAGGCGTCCCGATCGAGAATCTGGACCTCTCCGGTGGGGCTGACCTGCCCCGCCGGAACGAAGAATAGAGGCATAGGTTGAGTGTACCCAGCCAGGTCGCGCTGGCTGCCGCCGATACCATGGCCGGGTGGAGTGGCCTGCCGCCGGAGAGCTCCGGCTCATCGCGGCCGGCGATGGCACCGAACTCGCGGTCTACGCGCTGGGCGACGGTCCACCGCTCCTGCTGATCCCGGGGCTGGGCACGGACCACCACGCCTTCGTCTGGAACAT
>PKXR01000124.1 GCA_003133485.1 Candidatus Dormiibacterota bacterium | reverse complement strand
AGCTTGGCCAGCCGCTCCTGGAGCTTCTCCTTGTCCCAGTCGCTGGTCGACTTGTCGATCTCCGCCTTGATCTGCTCAATCCGACCCTTGATCGCTTCTTTCTTGCCGGCGCCCTCTACCAAGGTGGTGTCGTCCTTGGTCACCTTGACGCGGCGGGCGTGGCCCAGCTGGTCCAGCTGCACCGAGTCCAGCTTGAGACCCAGCTCCTCGCTGATGACGGTGCCCCCGGTGAGCACAGAGATGTCCTGGAGCATGGCCTTGCGGCGGTCACCGAAGCCCGGAGCCTTGACGGCCACCGCGGTGAAGATCCCCCGGATCTTGTTGACGATTAGGGTGGCTAGCGCCTCGCCGTCCACGTCCTCAGCGATGATCAGAAGCGGCTTTCCGCTCTGGTGGATCTTCTCTACCACCGGCAGGAGATCGGCGATCGCCGAGATCTTGCGGTCAGTGATCAGGATGTAGGGGTCCTCCAGGACCGCCTCCATAGCCTGGGCGTTGGTGACGAGGTAGGCGCTGATGTAGCCCTTGTCGAACTGCATCCCCTCGACCAGGTCCAGCTCGGTCTCGATCCCCTTCGACTCCTCGACGGTGATCACCCCGTCCTTGCCGACCTTCTCCATCGCGTCGGCGACCGTCTCGCCGATGGCGGGGTCAGCCGCCGAGATGGAAGCCACCTGGGCGATCTTCTCGCGCTCGCTGATCGGCACCGAGTGCTTCTTGATCTCCTCCACCACCGCGTCCACCGCCTTCTGGATGCCGGCCTTGACCTGCACCGGGTTGGCGCCGTGGGCTACGTGGCGAAGTCCTTCGTTGATCATCGCGGAGGCGAGCACCGTAGCGGTGGTCGTGCCGTCACCGGCGATGTCGTTGGTTTTGCTGGCCACTTCCTTGACCAGCTGGGCGCCCATGTTCTCGAAGGGATCTTCGAGTTCGATCTCCTTGGCGATCGTCACGCCGTCATTGGTGATCGTCGGGCTGCCGAATTTCTTGTCCAGGACCACGTTGCGGCCCTTGGGCCCAATCGTAATCCGGACCGCGTCCGCGACCTTGTCTACGCCCCGCTTTAGGGCCGACTGGGCCTCTGTATCGAATAGCAGTTGTTTGGGCATTCGTCTCTCCTGTTGTCCCCATCCAGACAGCTGAGGTTGCGGGGTTCATGTTAGCACTCAAGCACCTCGAGTGCTAGCAGCCGCCAACGGTAAGTGCCAGGGTCGAAGACGCTCTCAGGCCGCCTCCGCGATCATTGGTGGATGGAGCCAGAGAGCTTGTCGACTGGGGGCGCCTTCCGGCCCGCTTCCGATTCGGTCGCGGTCGAACGGGTCCGACGGTTCCTGCTCGCCCAGGGATGGTCCGGCCTCTCCGCCGGCGCGTATCTGAAGAGACTCGCCCTGGATGGGGTGAAGGCAGAAGAGGTGCTCTGGTGGGTGCCCGGCCGAGCCGCCGAGCCGCGGGCGGTGGCACTCGTCCACGAGGGGCTACTCGGGATGCTGCTGTCGTCCAGCGATGAGGGCCCGGCCGCCCTCGAGTTGCTCCGGGTAAATCGGGCCGGCCTTCAGCGGCTCTCGGTGCTCGAAGGCCCGGTCCACTTCCCGGGGCTGGAGGAATTCACCCTGTACCGCCGAGAACTGGCGGTGGCCCCTCAGCTCCTGACCCCGGAGTTCTCCCTGCCCCCGACCCGGCCGGCCGTCCCGGAGGACGCGGAGCAGCTGTACCGGGTCTACGAGTCCGTCAGCTGGATGCGGAAGGAAAGCCCGCAGGCCTGGCGGGAGCGGCTAGCGGACCAACGCTGCTGGGTGGCGGAGCTGGCGGGTCAGGTGGTGGCGGCCGCCCGCTGGACGATGTCGTTCGGCCCATGGGTTGAGGTTGGAGGTGTCGCCACGCATCCTGATTTCAGGCGGCGGGCAGCCGGCACGGCGGTGACTNNCACACGCTGGGATTCGAGCATGTCGGGCGGGAGCTGGTGTTCCACCGCAAGAGCTGAGCCGATCCAGACGTATGATCGGGTAGTGCCCGACCTAAAGTCAGTGCTGGCCTGGTCGGCGGTCGCGGCCGGGGTGGCTATCGCGGCGGAGCGGCGGCTCTCCAAGTCTCTCGCAGACCCGGAGTCGCCGGTCCTTGACTGGGAACTGGTGCGCCGGACCGCCTACTCCCGCTGTGGGGGCGATGGGATGGCCGACGTGGAGCAGGCTGGGCGGGACTACGACCCGCTGGTTGCGGAGCTGGTCCCCATGCTGGCCGAGGCCTGTAACACGAGCCAGCAAGAGGCAACCTTCGGCCGAGTGAGGGTGGTCGGGCGGCACGGGTTCATCGATCAGAACCTCGCTATGATGCGGCGCTTGATGCGCCCGATCGAGGAGCGTCAGGCCGGGTGGGGGCCATGGCGCCCAAGTCCCCTGATGCGTGTCCCCAGCAGCCTATACGTGGGAACGCTGCTCGGCTTCATGGCTCGGCGGGCGCTTGGCCAGTACGACCCGGTGCTCACCGTGCCGTCCAGCACCGGAGGGTCCGAGGAGAGTGCGGAGCCGCTGCCCACGCCGGCCCTGATGATCGTGGAGCCGAACGTCCGCCGCTTCTCCGAGGCCTCGGAGCTGCCCCTAAATTCCCTCCGGCGCTGGCTGATGCTCCATGAACTGACCCATGCCTGGCAATTCGAGCTCCACCCTTGGCTCCGCGAGTACCTGGGGACGATGGTCGGCGAATTGAGCCGAGCGCCGGGCACTGGCAAGGGCCGCGGCTTGGAGGAGATGATGCAAGCGGCGCGCAGCCTCCGGCCCCAGCTGCTGCTGGTCGGTCGGGTACAGGCGGTCATGACCGTCCTCGAGGGACATGGCAACTACGTGATGCGCGAAGCCGGCCGCCGCCATTTCCCCGACTTTGACACCCTTGACGATGCGTTCCGCCGGCGCCACGATCCACCGCAGGCGGCCGAGCGGCTCCTGCTCTGGATCTCGGGGGTCGCCTTCAAGCTCCAGCAGTACCAACAGGGCGAGCGCTTCCTGCGGAAGGTTCACGAGTCGGCCGGTCAGGAAGGTCTCGACCGCATCTGGTCAGGACCGGACAGCTTGCCTGGGTGGTCGGAAGTCAGGCACCCCGAGCAGTGGCTGCGCCGCACCGGTTTCAGCGCCCCGAGTCCGGAGGCGGCTCCCGGGCACCCCCAAGCGGCCACTGCCTAATTCAGCGCGGTCGACCGAGGACTGGATCGCCACCGATAGATAGCAAGCGCTGTCCGGCGCGGGTACACTCACGCAAGTGAAAAGTCAAGCGCGGACTCTCGTTAGCGCAAACTGTTCGCCCGTCCGCCTAGACGCAGCAGTGGAGCACGTGCCATGAAGTCTCCTCAGCGTCGGTCCAGCTCACCTTCGCCGCTTACCACGCTGCGCTCCGAACTGGAAAGGCTGAGGGAGGCTCTGCAATCGTTGGCCGGTGCTGGTCGCCAGAACCTCCAGCCAGCCTTGGTGCCGATCCCGGTCGGACGGTTGCCGCAGCCACCCAGGGAGCTCCCACGGGCGGTTCCGATGATTCATCTGGCCTTCGGGCGGAAAAAGAACAGCAAGGGCGAGGACGAGGAGGACGACGACTCCGTCGAGGCCCTCGATGGATCGGGCTCCGATCTGGACGAGCTTCCCCCAATTCCCTCTGCACTGGTGGCTGGTGATCAAAGCAGTGACTCCGGCGAAGAGGCGACGACCGAAGATGCCGTAGGCGCGTGGAGGCCGCTCGACTCGACCGTCGAGGGCACGGACCAGGAAGACGCCAGCGCCGACACCGCGGCCGAAGCTCCAGCCGACGACTCCTTGCCAAATTGGAGCAAGAGTCCCTTCGACACACCCGAGGACACGGCGCCTGGGTCAGTTCGCCGGGACCTCGAAGAGCCGGAACCGTGGGGTTCAGCCTCTACCTTCGACGAGCCGGCGACCTTCACCCCGGCGGTGGTGGACCCCAAGGAGGACCAGCCCGAGAACCTCGCCTGGCTCCAATCCGGTGCTGCCGAGGAGTCCGCTCCGTGGGTGATTCAAGCAGATGCTCCGGCGGGTGACGGCTTGGCGGCGGTAGAGAGCATCACCGAGCCGGTAGCCGAACTGGACGAGGTTGACGAGATCGACGAGATCGAACCTGAGACGCCTCAGGAGGACGGCGCGCTGGGGACCGGCCCCGAGGGACTTGACAGCTTCACCGAGGTCCTTACCGTCTCCGAGGAGCCGTGGTCCAGCCCCGCCGCAGTTGTGGAGGAGTCAGCTCTCTACCAGCCTGCCCCGGCCATTTCGATGGAGTCGATAGCGTCCGAGCCGGCCAGCCTCGAGACCCGGACCTTCCCCCTTCCCGAGGGCGAGGTGGTATTCCGCAACCTGAGGGCCGGCTTCACCGATCCCTCCCGGCTGCTGCGACACCTGGCCGGAGAGGGGCACACCGGTGTACTGCAAGTGATCGGGGTCGACGCGAGCAACAGCTACGTCGTCCTGGTTGACGGCTATGTGGTCGCCGTCGCCACCGATCGCGAGGGCAATGTCACCACCACCAACCGGATCTCCTTCCCCAACTTCCCTAACAGCCAGGACACAATCAACGTGATCAGCTACCCGCGCCAGATCGCGAGGGGGCTCGGGCTTCTGTTGCACGCTCCGGTTCGCTTCGCGGGGCTGGGGGCGATGTTTGTGAACCTGGAGGGGCTCCGCAGCTACCTCAGTAAGTACTCCTCCAGCGGCGGTTTGATCGTGCATGCCCAAGACGGCATCGGGGTCGCCCTGTTCGAGGACGGCAAGCTAGTCGGCGCCTACGCCAACGGCAGTGCCCCCACGGCCGACCTGGGGCAGCTGCGTGATCTGGTCAAGGACCTGGAGGCCGAGATCGACGTGCGTTTCGGCGGGCCACCGGAACTGGAGCCGACCCCGCTGGACACCTTGCTGTCCGGCCATCCCTTGTGACCATTGGCCCAGGCCAATCGGACGGTCCCGAAGTCACCGACAGCCAGCGGCAGTTTTCCCAGGTAGCTGAGGCCTATCGCCAGAGTCCGACCCACGCCGACCCCGTCTCGTTGGCCCGGCTCCTCGCCTTGGCGGAGTTGCGCCCCAACCACCGGGTTCTGGACGTAGCTACCGGCACGGGCAACGTCGCGCTGGCGGCGGCCCCGCAGGTGGCGGAGGTCGTGGGCCTCGACATCACCCCCCAGATGCTGGAGCAGGCCAGGCAGCTCGCCGCCGAGCGGGAGATCCGCAACGTGACTTTCCTGCTCGGCGACGCCGAGCAGCTCCCGTTCCCGGCCGCGAGCTTCGACCGGGTTCTGGTTCGCTCCGCGCCCCACCACTTCAAGCAACTGATAACTGCTCTCACCGAGTCCTATCGGGTGCTCCGCCCGGGAGGCGTCTTCGCCGTCAGCGACTGCTCCCCGCCACCGGTGGTCCGAGATTGGCTGGAGGTGGTCGAGGTCGGCCGGGACCCGTCTCACTTCCGCAGCCGGGCATTAGAGGAGTGGCGTGCTCTCCTGCAATCGCTGGGGTACACCGTGGAACATGCCGAGCGCATCGAGCAGGAGAAGGACATCCTGCAGTGGTTCGACATCGTCAAGCTCCCGGATAAGCGCAAGCGGAAGCTTCTCGACTACTACGAGACCGCTCCCCAGGCGGTACGCGGTCAGTTGCTGGCGCAGTGGCGCGAGGGCCGTCTCTACCACCGCTATTGGTACGCCCTGATCAAGGCCCGTCGGCCGATCCAGCCGCCCCCCTGATCGGAGGGGTGGGATAGGCTTGAATAGTGGCTGAACCTGTTGACCTGAGCGGAGTCCATCGGGAGCTCGATACGGTCAAGCGATCGGTTTGCCACTGCCAGCTCCGCGGGGAGTGCCTCGGCTGCAAGGGAATCGAGATGGTCCGCCAGCAGATGGAAGCAGTGGTAGCCGCCGCCTCGCAGCCGGTGCTGCTCCAGGTGGCTCAGGAGACCGCGGCCAAGGAGATGCTGACTCAATTCTCCCAGATGCAGGAGCGGCTGATGGATGACCCACAGATGCGCCAGGCCGCCGAGGCCGTACGGCAGCGGCTCATGGACGACCCCGAAGCGCGACGGATGATCGAGGACCTTATGCAGCGACTGGAACAGGGAGAGGATCCGGGGAAGGACCAGCCTGAGTGAACCGCTCCCGGCGC
Organism: Candidatus Dormiibacterota bacterium; assembly: GCA_003133485.1. Next base: position 6,063 of record PKXR01000124.1, on the reverse strand, counting down.
TCGGTCCTGGTGCTGCCCGGGAGCAGCCGGCGGATGGCCGAGAAGGCGACCACCCTCGACGCTGCCGAGGTGGTTCTCGATCTGGAGGACGCGGTACCGAGCGATCCCCTTGAGAAGGAGCGGGCCCGGGGCCTGCTGGCGGAGACCCTGCGGGAGCTCGACTTCGGTGCCCGCACAGTCGCGGTTCGGATCAACAGTGTGCGGGGCCCCTACGGGGTTCGTGATGTGCTGGCACTGGTCCCCCATTTAGCCGACCGGATCGCCTGCCTGGTGGTGCCCAAGGTTGGCTCGGTGAGCGAGGTCGCCTTCATCGACCACCTGCTCACCGCTCTGGAGGCGGAGGGTCAGATATCCCGCCCGCTTGGGCTCGAACTCCAGATCGAGGATCCGAGCGGTCTGGAGTCGGTGGCGGAGATCGCGGCCGCTTCCCGCAGGACCGAGGCCCTGATCTTCGGTCCTGGCGACTTCGCGGCGGCGATGGGGATGCCTCAGCTGACCATCGGGCAAGAGACTGCCGCCTACCCCGGTGACATCTGGCACTACGCCCTCTTCCACATCGCGGTCGCCGCCAAAGCGCACGGCTTGCAGGCGATCGACGGACCATGCTCCGACATCGCTGACCTAGCGCTACTGGACCGTTCCTCCCAAAAGGCAGCCCAGCTCGGCTACGACGGCAAGTGGACGATTCACCCCTCCCAGCTGGAGGCGGTGAACCGGGCCTTCACCCCCGACTCGGAGCAGATCCATCGGGCCGAGCAGATACTCGCCGCGCTCGACGACCACGGCGGGGCCTCCCGGATGGGCGGCGAGATGGTAGACGAAGCCCACGGCCGGATGGCTCGGGAGGTGCTGCTCCGGGCCCAGCGGCCGGATCAGAAGTGATCACGGTTTGAGCAGCATCCAACCCGATCGGGACCAGGCCAGCCTGGCGACCAGGGTGGTTCACGCCGGCAGAACTCTGGAGAGCGAGAGCGGGGCCCTGGTTGCTCCGCTGCCAATGTCGGTGGTGTTCAGCCACGGCAACCCCCGGGGCTACTCCTACGGTCGCGACCACAACGAGAACTGGGAGCGCCTCGAAGCAGCACTCACCGACCTGGAGGAGGGCTTGGGCGCGGTCGTCTTCGGCTCGGGAATGGCGGCCACCTCGGCGGTAGTGGAGAGCTGCGGCATCGGGCACAAGATCGTCGTGGCCCGGGATGCCTACAACGGTAGTCGGGAGCTTCTCCGCCACCTGGACCAAGTCGGGCGCTGCACCACCGAGCTGGTGGATGCCACTAACCTCGACTCGGTTCGCCGCGCCTGTCAGGGAGCGGCCCTGCTTTTGGTTGAGTCGCTCGGCAATCCCTTGCTCACGGTGGCCGATCTACCACGCTGCGCCGAGATCGCCCATGCGGCGGGCGCACTCATGCTCGTAGACAACACATTCGCAACGCCATTGCTGGTGCAGCCGCTGCGGTTAGGAGCGGATGCGGTGGTCCATTCGGTCTCCAAGTACATCGGCGGTCACAGCGACTTGATGTTGGGTGTGATCGTCACTAACAACAGCGATTTGCTGCCTAACCTGCGGTATCACAGAACCAGCGTCGGGGCCATCGCCGGGCAGCTAGAAACCTGGTTGGCCCTCCGCGGGCTTCGCACTCTGGACGTGCGCCTCCGGCGGCAGAACGCCACCGCCGCGCTGCTAGCCGAGCGGCTGCAGCACGTACCCGGAGTGGCGCGTGTGCATTATCCGGGACTGGCGGACCATCCCCAACACGAGCTGGCCGCGCGGCAGATGAAAGAGGGGTTCGGCGCCATGCTCGCGATTGAGCTGGACTGCGACGCGGATTCCGCGGAACGTGTCTGTACCGCCACCCGAATCTGGACCAACTCCACCAGCCTAGGCTCGGTCGAGTCGCTCCTGGAACGCCGGGGTAGGTGGGTCGGCGAGGAGTATCTGCCCCCGGGACTGATCCGCCTCTCGGTGGGAGTGGAGGACCACGACGACCTGCTCCAGGACCTGACCCAGGCACTGGTCCAGGCTGGCCTCACGGCGTAGGCGAACCAGGCGTCCGGAGGGCGGCCGCCAGCAGGCTGACGATGGCGTCGCGAACTGCCAGAAGGTCCAGATCGGGCCCCGACACGGCCCATGCGGTCACCACCCCGTCGAGCATCATCGCGATCGCCTGGGAGAAGTCCTCGATCGGGATGGTGGCGGGCACCTCGCCGGCTTTGACCCCGTCTTGGAGGAAGCCTCGAACGAAGTCGCGGATAGTGGTGGCTCGGAGCTTCATCACCGCCCTCACCTCCTCATTGGCGGGGGCCTCCGCCAGTGCCCCCAAGATCACTCCGCCGCCCTGTTTCTGCTGCAGCTGACGGAGGTAGAACTCAACTCCCTGGCGCAGTCGCTCGGTGGGGTTGGCGATCTCAGAGAGCTGACGAGTGAGAGCCTCCATCTCGGACTCCAACTCGGAAAAGCAGATGGCCGTGAACAGATCCGCTTTGCTGGGGAAGTAGCGGTAGAGCAGGCCCACCGAGACCCCCACTTCGGCGGCGATGTGGGGGACGCTGGTGCCCTGGAAGCCCGAGACCGAAAAGGCGCGCGCGGCACCGTCCAGGATCCGCTGGCGCACCTGGCCGGCGTGGGCCGTCGCCACAGTTACCTCAGCCGCTCCCAAAGGTCACGCTCCTTCTGTGCGAAGCGGCTTTGACATGGCCGCCCTAGCACTCCCCATAATCTACCTGAATGAACATTCATTCAGCGTCCGCGAGCTAGCCCGGAGGGCGAGAGATGTTCTGGCGTCTGGGCGGCTTTGCGTTCCGGTTCCGCAAGTTCATCGTGGTGGGGGCGGTGTCCCTGGCGGTGATCCTGGTTGGACTCTCGGGGCCGTTCGGTGGGCAGTTCACGTCCGGCGGGTATTCAGTACCCGGCTCACAAAGTCAGAACGCCGTCAACCTCCTGTCTCGCTACTTTGGCAACTCCACCACCCAACTCCTGCTGGTCTTCCATAGTGCCAAGGACCATGCCGCCTCGCCCGCGGTTCAGGCCCAAGTGAACCAATCCTTCCGGAGGCTGGCCCGCCAGCCGGTCACCGGCAGCGTCCTCGATTACACCAACACGCGCGAGAAAATCTTCATCGGGGATCACGGGCACGACACCTTCGTAGTGGTCAACGGGGACGTGCTCACCGACGCCGACACCTCGGCGCTGGTCGCCTTCCACCGGCGTCGCGGCGCCGAGGCCACCATCAGCCTCACCCCGGTGGACGATCCGAGCGCCTTCGGCGTGGTTCCCATCGACGACGAGGGCCGGGTCGAGGCGTTCATCGAGAAGCCGCCACGGGACGAGGCGCCGACCGACCTGATCAGTGCCGGGACCTATGTCCTCGAGCCGTCGGTCCTCGAGCGGATCCGCCCCGACCAACGGGTCTCGATCGAGCGTGAGACCTTTCCGACCCTGGTCGAGGCGGGCACGCTCTTCGCGTTGCGCTCGGACGCCTACTGGCTCGACACCGGCACGCCCGACGCCTACCTGCGCGCCCACCGCGACCTTCTCCTCGGGCGGCGGCCCGGTCCGCCCGCCCCCGGCGCGGAATTGGATCCGTCAATCGGTACGGGGGTGTGGCGCATGGGGAAGGTGGATGTCCGCAGCGACCAGGTCTCCCACTCCCTGATCGGGAACGGGGCGTTGGTGGCTGCCGAGGCGGTGGTCGAGGAGTCGGTGATCGGCGCCGGCGCGGTGGTCGAGGAAGGTGCCTCGATCATCCGGTCGGTGCTCATGCCAGGTGCCCGGGTGGCATCCAAGGCGGCGGTGGAGGGGTCGGTGATCGGGCCCGAGGCCATCGTCGGCCAGCGGTGCGTGATCCATGGACTCTCGGTGATCGGCGCCGGAGCGGTCACCGCCTCGGGGACTGTCATCGACGGTCTGCGGATCGAACCGGGGGTCTGATCGTGCGCACGCTGGTCACCGGCGGCGCCGGGTTCATCGGTTCGACGCTGGTGGACCGCCTGCTGGCCGAAGGGCACACGGTGGACGTGATCGACGATCTCTCCACCGGCTCGCTGGCCAACTTGGCTGACGCCCGTGCCGCCGCTGGGCACCAGCTGACCGTTCACCAGATGGACGTGCGCTCCGGCGAGGTGGTGGGGCTGATGGCCCGACAGCGTCCCGAGGTGGTCTTCCATCTGGCCGCCCAGGCCGACGTGCGGGTGTCGGTCACCGATCCGGTGTTCGACGCCGACGTCAACGTCCTCGGGACGCTCCGGGTCCTCGAAGGGGCGCGCCTGGCCCAGGCCGCCCGGGTGGTCTTCGCCGCCAGCGGTGGCACCCTCTACGGCGAGCCGGACGTCTCCGAGCTGCCGCTGACCGAGTCCCTGCCCCATCGGCCCTTGTCCCCCTACGGGGTGTCGAAGAAGGCGGGCATCGACTACCTCGTCGCCTATAGGGAACTGCACTCGTTGGAGTTCTCGGCGCTGGCCCTGGCCAACGTCTACGGGCCGCGGCAGGATCCCCACGGGGAGGCCGGGGTGGTGGCCATCTTCGCCGAGCGGCTGGTGACCGGCCAGCCACCGATCATCTTCGGTGACGGGATGCAGACCCGCGACTTCGTCTACGTCGACGACGTGGTCGACGCCTTCGTGCGCGGGGCGACCAAGGGCGGCGGCCTGCTCTGCAACATCGGCACCGGCTCGGAGACCTCGGTCAACGACCTCTACCGCGAGATGGCCGCCCAGGCCGGCGTGGACGCCCCGGCCGAGTACCGACCCAAGCGAACCGGGGAGCTGTTCCGGAGCAGCCTGGACCCCAGCCGGGCCGGGATCCAGCTGGGATGGAGCTCGTGGACGGAACTGGGCGCGGGTACCGCAGCGGTGCTCGAGTTCGTCCGGCGTCGACTGGCCGACGGCGGGGACCAGTGACCATCCGGCGCCACTGCGCCGGTCGAAGGCGCTCGAGGCACTAGCCTGGAGGCTGTCCTGGTGCGCTGACTTGGCGGGCAGGCCTCCATCCATGGCACGCCTCGTGCCTCCTCCTGTCGCACGAAAGCGCTTCCATGCCCCCCCTGCAACCTTCATTCGCATCCCTCGGCGTCCCCACCGACATCGTCGCCGCCCTCGGTCGCAAATCGATCACCGAGCCGTTCCCCATCCAGTCCGCCACCATTCCTGACGCCCTCGCCGGCCGCGACGTGTGCGGTAAGGCGCCCACCGGCTCGGGCAAGACGCTCGCCTTCGGTATCGGTGCCGTGGCCCGGCTGTCCGGAAAGCCGTCGCAGCCGCGGCACCCGCGGGTGCTGGTGCTCACCCCGACCCGTGAGTTGGCCGCGCAGGTGGCCACCGAGCTGCGGGCACTGGCGACACCGCGCAACCTCCGGGTGGACTCCTTCTACGGCGGCGTCGGCTACGGACCTCAGCTGAAGGCCCTCTCTCGCGGCGTGGACGTGGCCGTGGCCTGCCCGGGCCGCCTCGGCGACCTCATCGAGCGGGGGAGCATCCACCTCGACGCGGTGGAGATCGTGGTCATCGACGAGGCCGACCGCATGNNTGCTGTTCTCGGCGACCCTCGACGGTGACATCGACGTGCTGGTCCGCCGCTACCAGCACGAGCCGGCCCGCCACGAGCTCGACGCCGACGACGATGACTCGCAGGCCGCCGTGCACCTGTTCTGGAAGGTCTCCTCGGGGGACCGGGTGGACCGGACGGCCGACATTGCCGCGGCATCGGGACCGACCATCGTGTTCAGCCGGACCAAGCACGGGACCGACCGGATCGCCCGCCAGCTCGAGCAACGAGGAGTGCGAGCGGCGGCCATCCACGGCGATCGCAGCCAGAAGCAACGCGAGCGGGCGTTGGACGCCTTCATCCGAGGTGCGGTCGACGCGCTGGTGGCGACGGACGTGGCCGCCCGCGGCATCCACGTNNACCGGTGTGGTGGTCAGCCTGGTCACTCCGGACAAGGCGGGCGCAGTCAAGCGGATCCAACGGGACCTGGGCATGCCCCTCGGCACCACCACCCCGGCCATCGGGGAGATCACCGCCGTGGTCGGCGAACCGCCCGAGCGCCGTCCCAGTGATCCCCGCCGACC